>JBFGJU010000001.1:0-50863 GCA_041577035.1 Thermodesulfovibrionales bacterium
AGACCTTCTGCCAGGTTATAAAAAATGGATATCAGGGCGAGCACTGATGCCCAGGTGTAAAGCGTTAACCGCTCTTTAGAGGAAATACTGATGGTATTCTGCATATTCTTATAGTATCAGACTACTGGAAAAAAGCCATTAAGCCTATACCGGCAGTTATGATGATAAAGGGGTTCCTGAAGGACGACTAGAGCTGGGCCCGGTCCAGGGTTCGGTACTGGATTGCTTCTGATATATGATGGGCGTGTATATCATCTGAACTATCCATATCAGCTATCGTGCGGGAGACTTTCAGGATCCTCGTATATGCCCGCGCAGAAAGACCGAGTTTTTGCATTGCGGTCTCGAGCAGACTCTGTGCACTGCCCTTCAAAGAGCAGTATTTTTTAATGTGACGGGTTTTCATCTGTCCGTTTGAATAAATCCTGTCTTTCTGGAATCGCATAATCTGGATATTTCGCGCACTCACTACCCGTGATCTGATATCCCGGGAAGGTTCTCCCGCATGAACGGCTGACAAGTCTTTATAGGGCACTGCGGGGACCTCTATATGTATGTCTATTCGGTCGAGAAGCGGCCCTGAGACCTTTCTCTTATAGCGGTACATCTGCCCCGGTGCACAGGTGCACTGATGTTTCGGATCTCCAAAAAAGCCGCAAGGGCAGGGATTCATGGCACTGACCAGCATAAACGATGCTGGATATGTCACTGATGCAATTGCCCGTGATACTGTTACGTTTCCATTTTCAATAGGTTGCCGGAGGACTTCCAGAGCGTTTCGCTTGAATTCGGCTGTCTCATCGAGAAACAAAACTCCGTTATGAGCAAGGCTGACTTCACCGGGACGCGGAATCTGTCCACCTCCTATGAGTGCAACGTCGGATACCGTATGATGCGGTGATCTGAATGGACGGGTTGCGAGGAGGGGCTGACCGGCTTGCAACAGTCCGGAAACACTGTGAATCATGGTAGTCTCAAGGGCTTCTTCAAAATTCATAGGGGGAAGGATTGAAGGCAGGCGCTTTGCAATCATGGTCTTTCCAGAGCCGGGAGGACCGATCATCATTACATTGTGTCCGCCTGCGGCAGCAACCTCAAGTGCACGCTTGGCGTGTTCCTGTCCCTTAACATCTGCAAAATCATCTTCATAGAGTGAATAATGCTTCATTGAGGCAATAATATCTGTCTGGTAAGGTTTTACCGTCCGGGTATCCCGCAGAAAATCGACGACCTCTGTGAGGCTGCTCATTCCATACACGGTCACGCCACTCACGACACCGGCTTCAGGAGCGTTTTGAGCAGGAAGAATAACTCCTTTCAACCCGGCATTTCTTACCAGGAGCGCCATGGATAGAGCGCCCCGTATTGGCTTAATTTGACCGTCAAGTGAAAGCTCGCCCGTAAACAGATATCCGGATATGACATCCTGTGCGAGGAGTCCTTCCGAAGCGATGATTCCGATGGCAATAGGGAGATCAAAAGACGAACCTTCTTTTTTGAGATCAGCTGGTGCAAGGTTAACCGTAATCTGCTTTAAGGGAAAATTGAATCCGACGTTTTTCAATGCAGCCTTCACCCTGTCACGGCTTTCTTTTACTGCGGCGTCCGGCAGGCCTACCATAGAAAAGTGGGGCAAACCGCGAGAGGCGATATCAACTTCAACCTCTACGGCATAGGCATCAATACCAACAACACTTGCACTTAATACTTTTGACAGCATGGATTACTGATCCCCTCGTACGCCAGACGAAAAATCATAGCATTAAGCACGGTTAAAGGGCAAGAACAGTTTTCATCATATAACGATATGTGAATACCATGGCCGAACGCGAATACCGGCGGTTCATATTGCAAAAAAGAGATGGAAGTTTTATTATTAGCAGCAACACTTCGTCCATTCATACAGGAGGAATAATGAAGAAAGTCTTTTTCGTGATATTGATTGTGCTGCTCGCTATGTCATGCGGTAAAAAAGAAGCAGTAAAAAAGATATCACCTGAATCACAACTCTCACAGGAGTCATTTGCTCTTGCTGAGACAATACGTCAGGCATTTGAAAAAGGAGACCTGGATACTATCAAAAATAATTCCACGGAAGCAGGGTACGCAGATATTACCATCAATGAAAGAGCTTATGATGGTATTGGCCTTGTCTTTACCCCGCGATGGGTAGAAATAGAAGACGAAAAAGTTTCTCTTAATATCGCCTGGAAGAGCACCTGGACCGCTGACGATATAATCGCGGAGGAAAGCGGAATGGCCATTTTTATGATGGAGGGGACGCCGCTCAAGGTAACAAAGATTTTACGGGCAAATCCGTTTGTGCTTCCTGAATAGCCCTGGTATTATCCGCAGGAGCTGCAGGAACTCTTGCTGCATGATGTGCAGCCCGAGGTTGATCCTGAAAAAGGCTTGTTAACGCCGCTCATCCCGAAGGCTGAAAATTTTTTTTTGACATTATCTGATGAACAGTTGGGGCAGTTTACCGTCACAGTGCTGAAAACGAGCTTTTCAAACTCGTTGCTGCAGGCATTGCATATATATTCAAAAATAGGCATTACCGATCCTCACATCAGTCTCTTTTCCTCAACTACCAGCTTCTATCAGTACCGCGCAGGCGCATCGCACCCACTCTGGAAAAACATCATGACGGTCTGACTACAATGCTTTATTATAACGAAAATCATGAAAAATATGGATCAGATACCATATTGTGAAAACTTATGCATGTACATGATATCTATGGAAAATTCTTTTCAGAACCGCTTTTTCCTGATCCGGGATGGAGCAATCCGTACTGAATTGGCTTTGACTGGAATTATAAGAGTGAGAATGATAAAATATGCAATCGTCTTATAATCAGGATGCAGACAATCAATGGCTGAAGTAATACCGTTTAAGGGATCTCTGTACAATATTGCGAAAGTCTCACGGAAACAGGGAGAAGAGCTCCTGTGTCCTCCGTACGATATCATTACGTCTGAAACCCAGGAGGGTTTTTACCGGAACAGTCCCTACAATATCGTCAGAGTTGATTTTGGCAAGGGATTACCGGATGACAACAGCAATGAAAATAAATACACGCGGGCACGGGAATACCTCCGACAATGGATTCATGAAGATGTTCTTGTGACAAACGGCTCTCCATGCTTTTACGCCTATGAAATGGTGTATACGCTGGGATTAAGAGAACTTTCACTGAGAGGTGTTATCGGTCTTGTGAGACTTGAAGAACTCGGAAAAGGAACGATTTATCCGCATGAATGTACGCATGATAAACCGAAAAAAGACCGGCTTCAACTCTTAAGAATCTGCAACGCAAATATCAGCCCGATTTTTTCTCTCTATAACAGCCCTGAAAAAAGGACATCTGCACGGCTTTTTGAAATCTGCAGGAGGAAGCCGTACATTGCAGCGCCCGATATGGACAATTCCATCCATAAATTATGGAAGATTTCTGATGAAAATGATATTCAGATGATACAGGCGGAGCTGTCGGACAAGCCCATTTTCATCGCTGATGGCCATCATCGGTACGAAACCGCACTTGATTATCAAAGAGAAATAAATAACGGGAAGGGCTCTGACGGTAGGATGCCCCATAATTATATTATGATGTTCCTGGCGAACATGTCTGATGAAGGCCTCACAATCCTGCCGACTCACAGGCTTGCCAGAAAGATACCCGGCGATACGCTGGATCGTCTTTCAGCACAATTTACTGTCAGAAAAATAAAAGGCGGGCTGGATATTGTTGATTCGCTTGCCGGTACGGTAAAGAGCATCGGCTTTTATCTGGGCGACGCTGACACGTGGTATCTTCTGGAGTATTCCGGGCAGGACCTTTCAGAAATTCCTGAACCACTGAGAAACCTCGACGTAACTATTTTGCATGAACTGATTTTAAAGAAGTCATTGCAGGTCGAAGATGTCGGGTATGAAATGGATGAAGAAAGAACCGTGCAGCTTGTTCAGGACCGGCGCTATGCCGCAGCCTTTTTTCTGAATCCGACACCTGTTTCAGAAGTTGAACATGTTGCGCTCGCGTCATTACGGATGCCTCCAAAATCGACCTATTTTTATCCAAAGTTATTAACAGGAACAGTTCTTAATATATTTGATAACGCTTTTTAAAGGAGGAACATTATGTCGGTACGTGTAGCGATTAATGGATTTGGCAGAATTGGAAGAAATTTCCTGAGGGCGAGCGCGGGACAGGACATGTTTGAAATTGTGGCGCTTAATGACCTTACCGATGCGAAAACGCTGGCGCACCTTTTGAAATATGATTCTGTGCACGGGGCTTTTGATGCAGACGTCAAGGCTTCTGATAATGCCATCACGATTGACGGCAAAGAAATCAGTATATATGCACAGACAGATCCTGAAAAACTTCCCTGGAAAGAACTGAAAGTCGATATCGTCATAGAATCAACCGGACGGTTTACTGACAAGGCGTCTGCCTCAAAACATCTGAATGCCGGGGCCCAGTGGGTTCTTATTTCAGCGCCTGCGAAAGAACCTGACATAACAATATGTATGGGAGTCAACGAAGAAACCCTCGATGTTACAAAACATAAAATAATATCAAACGCCTCATGTACGACGAACTGCTTGGCACCTGTTGCCAAAGTTCTTCTTTCAGAGTTCGGTATTGTTCGGGGTTTGATGACAACCATACACGCATTTACCAACGATCAGCGTATCCTTGATCTTCCCCACAAAGACTTGAGAAGGGCACGGGCGGCTTCGCTCTCCATGATACCGACGACAACCGGGGCAGCGAAGGCAGTAGGGCTCGTTCTTCCGGAAGTTAAAGGGAAACTGGACGGCATGGCCATACGGGTGCCTACGCCGAATGTGTCTGTTGTGGATCTTGTGGCAGAGCTTGGGAAAGACACCTCCGCCGAAGAAATTAATACAGCCCTCAAGAGAGCCTCCGAGGGACCGTTGCAGGGCATTATGCAGTACACTGAAGAACCCATCGTGTCAATAGACTGTAATGGCAACGGTCATTCCTCAATCGTGGATGCCTCTGTAACAAAGGTGATTGATGGTAGAATGGCCAAGGTCCTTGCCTGGTATGACAATGAATGGGGATACAGTTGCAGATTGAGGGATCTTGCCCTGTATATTTTAAAAAACAGAGGATAACCATGGCGCAGAATAATGCAGATTCCATGCCGATAAAGGATGTGCTGCATAAGCTATCCGTTGAAGAGCTTGATATAGCGGGAAAACGTGTATTTATCAGAGCTGACTTTAATGTTCCTCTGGATGATAACCTGAAAATTACCGATGATAAAAGGATACGATCAACACTCCCCACTATCAATTATGCCATTGATGAAGGCGCTAAGGTTATCCTGGCATCGCATCTGGGCAGGCCCAAGGGAAGGCCTGATCCGCGGTACAGCCTTGCACCCATTGCGAAGAGGCTTCAGCGCCTGCTGAATACTGAAGTACTGTTTGCCCCCGATTGTATAGGACCGCATGTGGAAGGAGTTGTGTCAAAAATGAAGGCAGGAGATGTGCTTCTTCTGGAGAATCTGAGATATCATGTCGGGGAGGAGACCAACGACGAAAACTTTGCAGAGAGCTTGTCGCGACTTGCGGACTGTTTCATTAATGATGCATTTGGCGCGGCCCACAGGGCGCATGCATCGATTGTAGGCATTACGAAATACCTGCCGTCGGCCGCGGGCTTCCTCATGAAGAAAGAAATAGAGCACTTAAAAGGTGTCGTAACAAATCCTGTCAGACCTTTTGTGGCGATCCTTGGAGGTGCAAAAGTTTCGGGGAAAATTGGCGTGTTGGAGCATCTGGAAGATAAGGTTGACAAAGTTCTGATAGGCGGCGGCATGGCTTTTACTTTTATCAAGGCGATGGGATATGAGGTGGGGGATTCACTGGTGGAACCAGACATGCTGGACACAGCACAGCGCATACGAAAAAAACTGAAAAGCGCGGGTATAAAATTTTATCTTCCGGTGGATTGTGTCATTGCCCAGACGCTGGAGCCGGGAGCGGAGACGAAGATTGTGCCAACACTTGAAATACCAAAAGGCTGGAGAGCCCTTGATATCGGTCCGGCTACGGTCAAACTCTTTTCGATTGCTCTTGCAAATGCCAAGACCATCCTCTGGAACGGCCCTATGGGAGTATTTGAGATAGATGCATTTTCTCGTGGAACCTTTGCGATCGCACATTCGGTAGCTGATGCCTATGCACTGACGGTCGTGGGAGGAGGCGATACTGATCTGGCAGTCCACAGAGCAGGTGTATCTGATGCAGTCTCTTTTATTTCAACCGGTGGCGGAGCATCTTTACAGTTGCTGGAGGGCAAGGAGCTTCCCGGTATCGCTGCATTGACTGATAAAAAAACATGAATATAAATCAGTCACACTACTGGTTCACATACAGAATCAGTAACCTTATGCGGCACTTTTTCGTTCTTGTGGGATAAAATCCCTCTTTTGAATTCGACCATAGAAGGATTCTTGCACCCAAGTTCCCTTATGAGAAACGACGCAGCTGACTCCGGTTTAATGAGATCACCGCAGGTGAAAATGTCAACTGCTGCATATCCATGTTCAGGCCAGGTGTGAATGGAGATATGCGATTCCGCAATGACGACCATGCCGCTAATACCAAAAGGATTGAATTCGTGGAAGGAAATGTCAACGATGGTTGCCTTGGCTTCTCTTGCAGCTGCGACCAAGGCGTTCTTGACCCTGTTGAGGTCGCTCAGAATTTCGGGCTTGCAGTCCCGTAATTCCACTAATAAATGATTACCTAAAGCATGCAATCCTCTACCCCCTTTCATTGTAAAATAATGAGATCCGGGATCCGGCCTCCTGAAGTTAAGAATTTTATAGTAAATATTTATAACTTGTCAAGCGAATTCACCGGTCCGGGGCTATGTCCGGCCCGGATCCCTTTTTGCTTTTCCGAAAGCCATTACACCGTCATTCCGAAATTACGGAATCACTTTGTTCAACTGATATTCCACGAGACCGGACGCTCCGACTTTCTTCAACTTCGGAATCAAATCGCAAATCAGTTTTTCATCTATTACCACGTCAATATCGTACCATCCCTCTTGGGACAGCTCTGAAATGGTAGGGGAGTGCATGGCTGGAAGGAGGCTCAGTACACGTTTAATATCCTTATGTGCAACATTCATCTTAAGACCAACCTTTTCTTCAGCGGCAAGCGCCCCTTTCAGGAGCATAACAATATTTTCTATTTTCTGTTTTTTCCATGTGTCATGCCAGGTCTTTCTATTTGCAATGAATCGGGTGCTGGACTCCAGTATGGTATCGATTATTCTGAGATTATTTGCCTTAAGCGAGGCCCCTGTTTCAGTCAACTCGACAATGGCATCAGCGAGCTGCGGCGGCTTCACTTCAGTAGCTCCCCAGGAAAAATCAACTGAAGCCCTGACATTTCTTGCTTTCAGATATCTTTTCGTATATCCGACAAGTTCGGTAGCTATTCTTTTGCCAGTGAGGTCTTTGACCGTTTTAATTTTTGAATCCATGGGTACGGCAATTACCCATTTGACTGGCCGGAGACCTTCCTTTGCATAATGCAATTCAGCCACTTCTTTTACGGACGCACCCTGCTCCATGATCCAGTCATAACCGGTTAACCCACAGTCAAGTATGCCGTTTTCAACATATCGTGCCATTTCCTGGGCCCGTATGAGCATGGATTCGATTTCGGGGTCATCAAACGTCGGGTAGTATGAACGAATGGCTACAGATATATGGTAACCAGCCTTTCTGAACAGTTTTAAGGTAGATTCCTGCAGACTTCCCTTGGGAAGACCAAGCTTGAGAACATTCTTTTTCGTCTTCATAGTATATCCATTCCTTTTATTTGCTATTTTTCATTTTTTCGGGCTTTCGTACCCGTATCGTATGAGCATGGGCTTCAAGCCCCTCTGCATCTGCCAGAGTTTCCACTATATGCGATATTCTCATAAAGCCTTTTCTGGTGAATCCGAGAAGGCTTGAACGTTTGAAAAAGTCATAGACGCCCAAAGGAGAAAAAAAGCGTGCTGTACCACCGGTCGGCAGGGTATGATTGGGGCCTGCCGCATAATCACCTACCGCCTCAGGTGCCCACGGCCCAAGGAATATTGCACCGGCATGATATATATGGGGAAGCACCTTAAATGGATCCTGCAGCATTATTTCTAGGTGTTCAGGCGCTATCTGATTTGACAGATCAAGGGCGGCGCGTATATTTTTTGTGATAATGATTGCTCCGTAATTCTGCAACGATGCCCGAGCTATCTTTTTTCTCTTTAATTGAGAGATTTGTCCGGAGATTTCCTTTGATACAGCATTGGCCAGTGCCATGGAAGTCGTCAGCAGTATGGAGGATGCCAGTTCGTCATGTTCTGCCTGACTGAGAAGGTCTGCAGCAACAAATGCGGGATTGGCCGAGCGATCAGCTATAATCAGGATTTCACTTGGTCCAGCAATCATGTCTATGTCAACCAGACCGAAGACCATTTTTTTTGCAGTTGCAACATAAACGTTGCCGGGGCCCACGATCTTATCGACTTTTTTTATGCTTTGCGTACCATACGCCATTGCACCTATGGCCTGAACACCACCTATCGTATAAACTTCTTCAATATTCAGCATTCTTACGGCGGCCATGACAGAGGGATTGATAGAGCCTCCCGGTGCCGGCACACACAGAGCAATTTCCTTCACTCCTGCTACGCGAGCCGGAATAACATTCATTAATACTGTTGATGGATACGCAGCCGTGCCACCCGGCACATACACGCCGACCCGTTTCAGTGGATGAATAATCTGGCCAAGGAGCAGATCTTCCTCAGATAAAGACCAGGACCGCTCTCTCTGCATCTCATGGAATTTTCTGATCCTCTTTGCCGATAACTCAAGCGCCCGAACAACCGTGGCGTCTGCTTTATTTGCGACACGATGTATTGTCGCCGGACTCAGGCGTAGTCTGGATGAGCTGTTTTGATCGAATCTGCGGGTGTACTTCTTAACGGCATAATCACCGTTTTTCTGGACATCGGTTAAAATTTTTTTTACCGCTTGTTCAACCGTTTCAGCATCCCCCGAGGCGCGAACCCTCAGTGTGTCCAGGAATGTTGAGACATCTTTTCTTTTACTTATTATCCGCATGCGTTTTAATTCTATGATTTATCAGATAATTATTCAAGCCATATTAGGATAACGATACACGAGCAATACAGAGAGGCAATAAACTGATGCCGTTTGGTACTGTTACAGACCCGGATATTACCTGAAACATGTATTGACAACTTACCGTTTCTCAAGTAAAGTTTAGTATGTCCGGAGAGGAATTGTTTGATAAGAATCCAGCGCTTAAAGAGATCCAAAAAAAACACCGCTTACTGCATATTGTCATAACCTTTGTAATTGTCGTCCTCTTTGCTGCCGTCATCCGTTATTCGTACGAACCCGTTGCTGAGTATCTGGATTTTCTTCCCCCTATTTCGTATTCGCTCATTATAGGGATTGTCCTGATCCTGTCCATAATGGGATTGTATCTCTCGAGACGACTCACAAAACAGATTTTACGTATTATTGAAGATTACAGTACCAGGCTAAGCAGAATACTGAATATAACAAGTGATTTGAGGGAAGAGCTCTACGGAGATATTCTCCTTGAAAAAATCATGGATTATGCAATTTCGATAACTCAGTCAAAGGCCGGAGCACTTCTTTTACTGAATGAAGAAAAGGATCTGATTTTCAAGATAATCAGAGGAGAAAAAAATGATGCGTTGATCGGAACTACTATAGAAAAAGGAAAAGGAATTGCGGGATGGGTAGCTGAACAGGGCCAGCCGCTCCGCCTGGATCGTGGTGAAGCAGATCCCAGATTCTCATATGAAATAGACAAGATAACCGCGTCTTCAACGTCATCCATACTCTGCGTGCCGCTAAAGACACAGGATGGAATCATAGGTGTATTAGAATTATTGAGAGAGAAATATAATTTTCGTGAACGGGACGAAGAAATTAGCATATATCTCGCCGAACAGGCTGCACTTTCGATTATAAAAGCGCAGTTTTATGAAGATCAGAAAAATTTCGAAATACATCTTACGGATATGCTGATTGATGCGATTGATTATCATATTGAAGAAAAAATCGGACATGCTCGAAGAGTGGCGATATACAGCAATATTATTGCGAAGGCTTTGAATCTTCCGGAAGAACAGAAAAAGAATATTTATTTTGCTTCACTGCTCCATGATGTGGGATTCTTGAAGATAAAGGCTGATGATTCATACAAAAAGGAAGTGATTCGGCAGCATCCGGTCATCGGTTATGAAATGATTAAGCCGATTAACCTTTATGCGCCTACGGCTCGTATCATTTTACACCATCATGAACGATACGATGGGTTTGGCTATCCTTCTCAGCTGGCAGGAGAAGCGATTCCGCTTGGGGCACGGATATTAGCGATCTCTGATGCGTTTGATGTCATGGTGGGAAGTATCTCATACCGGGTGCCATTAAGCTTTGAAGAATCCAAAAAAGAAATAGAACGAAATGCAGGAACGCAGTTCGATCCTCGGCTGGCAACACTGTTTCTGAAACACATAGCTCCTGAACATGTACAGTGAATGAAAGCGTGATACACAGTGGTGCGGACTTACAGTCGAAACGGCACGAGCGATTGCAATTTACTTTCCAGCACATCCTGAAACGTTGCCTTGTTTTTATGCGATGTGAAGATATCAAGAACTCTCGATGCGATGAGATCTGTTTTTGCAAGGCACGACGTGCGGGCCGTATTAATAACTGACCAATCGAGTGATTCGGTGAACTCTTCAAATGCATGTACCATCTCAGCAGAAAGGAGTTTTCTGAACCCCCCAAGAAAGGCAATATACAATCCGATTGATGCCTTTTTATCGTTTTCCATGATATACCGTATCATTCCCTTTTCAGACATATCAGAAAGCACATCTTTAACAGCACGAAGCAGCAGCTCAATTTTTCTGCTCGTAACTCCTGAAAGCAGCATTTTCCATTCGGGTCCGAGTCGCAGACCTTCAGAGGCCTCACCGAGTTCATGATGGATATGGGTCTCAAGTTCTTCTTCGGTAATCCTGAAAATTCGCTGATAACTATCTTGCGAAATCGGCTCTTCAGCGGATATATCATAACGAGAGAAGGCAAAAGCGAGGGATTTGGCTGCTCTACTTGTTTTCATTTCTTCAAACTTATTCCAGATGATCGTCAGTAAAACATCTTTTCGCGCAAAGATGAGATCATCCTGTAACAGAGCCGGATACGCTGATAAATCCCGGACGTATTCTTTCCCCAGGAAATAAACATGGTGGTTTTCCCTCTTTTGTTTCCTGATGAGTTTTCCGAGAAAGAATGAGGGCTTCATGTAAGCACCATAACCGGCACCGTAAGCAAGACCGTCCTTTTCGATCAGGCTGTTTATTTTTTTTACGTCAAAGAGATTGCACCGGTCTCCTTTAATAACAATTGTTTTGAATGGTTCATGCTCCAGTTCCTGCCACAGGTGTTCTTTCTTGGCTATCCAGTCGGCAATAGCCGTTTGCGGAACAGGTTCCCATGGCATGAGGCTATGCTCATTGCGAAACAGTTCCCGATACCGCAAAAGAAGGCCGCATATTGAGTAATCTCCCCAGAACAATGCGTCTGATATATCGCAGTTCGTTTTGATTTGTTTGGTGAAGGTTTGTACGTCAAAATCTGACATATATGCTCTCTTACGTACATTGTAACAGAATGCCGGAGAGCTTGACTAAAGAAAAGTAATCAAGAGACAATCTATGTGTTATGAGACAGATACAAATGATGCTTGAATATAATGGGACGGATTACCAGGGATGGCAGAAACAGAGGACCGGCAGGACTATTCAAGGTATTCTCTGCGAAACAATACAGAGCATTACCGGCGAACAAACGCGACTGACTGCCGCAAGCCGGACAGATGCCGGCGTTCATGCCCTCGGCCAGGTAGCAGTCATTGGCACTCGGTCGGGGCTGTCTCCTGATGTCCTGATGAGGGCATGCAATGCGAAACTTCCCGATGATATACGAATTCTTCAAGCAACAGAGGTTCACAAAAGTTTTAGCCCACGATATGGAGCACTGAGAAAACGTTATTTTTATATGATTTTTCCTGGAAGAAATCCATCCGTTTTTTTTAGGCACTATGTGTGGGATATAAAAGCACAGCTGGATCTCGATAAAATGACAAATGCAGCCCAATATTTACTGGGAGAACATGACTTTTCATGTTTCAAAGCATCTGGTTGCGGCTCGAAGAGGCCGGTTCGGACTATTTTTTCTCTGGATATTACTACGCATAAAAGTATGAGTTTCATGAAAGTTCCGATCAAAGGGCATTTTATAAGAATATCAGTTGAGGCAGATGCCTTTCTCAGACATATGGTCAGAAATATCGTTGGAACCCTGGTCGAGATCGGCAGGGGAACCATGCCGTCCGACATAATGACAGATCTCCTGAAATCTCGTGACAGAAAAAAAGCCGGACCAACCGCCCCTGCAAAGGGACTCTTTCTCGAAAAGATTATCTACTGAACAGTATATGGAGAATATCAAATCTCAGCACCTTTTCCGCTCCGTATGTGCTGATATTTTTTCTCACCTCAACCAATGCTGCCTCAGGTTGAGGTGAGCCTGATTTTTTTGAATAAAATTTATCAGCATAACAGATAATTTTTTCTTCAATGGTATTCGGGAGCATATCCCGTTTTGGTAATGGCAGGCTTTGATTCTCAATATCCGCTTCCGTGATTCCTACACCAACGTGTCTTTCACACACCAGGCTGTGAACGGGAAGGCCTTCATCCTCAAGTAATTTTCTGCCGAGATATCCGTGGCAGATATAGTCCCTGTCACCGAAACAGCCGAGCACCGGGGCATAAGTCAGAAAAATACCTATATCATGGAGCAGGGCAGCCTCTCTGATAAACGTCATGTCAGGATTCATGAATGTGAGGTGCTCTGCTATTTTAAGGGCTTTTTCCATCACGAGGGTGCTGTGTTCAGACAGAATCGTCTCAGACAAAGACCCGGGATCATAATATTTACGTATTATTGCGATGGGATCCATTCCATGCGTTCCGTGGCTTTTCTTGTAAGTGGCTTATTGAGTATATCATAATTCATTCGTCAGTAAAGTACAGCCCCACATATTCTCTGTGGGCAACCGTGTTCTGGGAAAAAACCTTTAAAAACAATTATATTTTGCTATTTCGTATTATTTCTTATAAAATAACTTGACAAAGATAGACTAAACTGTTATTATATGAACCTATAGGGGGTACTATGGCACCATCTGTGAAGGATTATTATGAAACATTGGGCATTAACAAGAAGGCCTCGCAGGATGATATAAAAAAGGCTTTCAGGAAGCTTGCCAGAAAGTATCATCCTGATCTGAATCCGGGCGACAAGAACGCAGAGCTCAGATTCAAGGAAGTAAATGAAGCCTATGAAGTCTTGAGCGATGACAAGAAACGGACTCAGTATGATCAGTTCGGGCATGCAGGGTTCGGTCAGGGCGGTCCGGGATTTGATTTCAGGACATATACGTCCGGCGACCGATTCGATTTTGGGGGATTCGGTGATATATTCTCAGATGTATTTGGTACGGGCTCTGGTTTTGAACGGACCGATGCCCGTGGCCCCGATCTTCTCATGTCGCTGAGTCTATCACTCGAAGAGGCTTATAAAGGTGTAAAGAAACCCATATCTTTTAATAGAGAGATTTCATGCAGACACTGTAAAGGGTTAGGTGCCGAAACCTATTCACAGTGCGATCGCTGTAGAGGTACGGGAAAGATAGCAACCTCCAAGGGATTTTTTAAAATGTCACAGCACTGTAATGCCGGTGGCGGATCCGGAAGGAAGGTAACAAAAAGCTGTAAGCCGTGCGGAGGCAGGGGGAAGATGCTGAAGGCAGAAACCATAACGGTTAAAATTCCGGCCGGGGCAGATACTGGCTCTAAGGTTCGTGTTACCGGAAAGGGAGGTGCCGGAGAAGGCAGTGGGTCTCCCGGTGACCTTTATATTGAAATTACCGTGCAATCAGATCCGCTCTTTACCCGAAAAGGAGACAATGTCTATATTGATATTCCGGTAACCTTTGGCGAAGCCGTGCTCGGGGCCAAAATAAAAGTTCCGACAATTGACGGCATGACCGCGATGACACTTCCGCCCGGAACACACGGAGGGCAGAAATTCAAGCTTTCAGGCAAGGGATTTCCCTCTGCGCGAACGGGACGAAAAGGTGATCAATATGTGAGCATAAAAATTGCCGTACCACATAATGTGCCGGAGCATGGCGTACAATCGATTCGAGAGGTAGAAGCCCTCTACAGAGAATCACCGCGAAAAGGCATGGTGAGAAAATAATGAATAAAAGAGATAAAGATTATCCATTATATTTAATCAGCGTGGTCTGCGAGATGCTCAATGTGCATCCCCAGACATTGCGGCTCTATGAAAAAGAGGGGTTAATTTCTCCTCAAAGAAATAATAAACAACGGTTATATTCGGACAGCGATGTAGAAAGACTGAGCTTTATTCTTCAGCTTACCAGAGAACTTGGCGTTAATAAGGCCGGTGTAGATATTATTCTCAGAATGAAGCACCGGATGGAAATCATGCAGAAGGAAATTGAAGAGATGATGGATGCCCTTGATGATGAAATCAGGCGAGACCTTGAAGATAAATTCAGAAAGGCATTAGAAGAAGAGTGAGGAGGATACTATGGATAAATTTACCATAAAGAGTCAGGAAGCTATCCAGAATGCTCAACGGCTTGCAGAACAGAAAGGGCATCAGCAGATCGATGCAGAGCATCTCTTCTGGGTCATTCTTGACGATCAGGAAGGAGTTGCAACACAGCTGCTTCGAAGGATAGGCATTGATACCGGCGTCTTGCAGAAGGATGTCGGGGAGGCGCTTGACAAACTTCCCAAAGTAATCAGCGCGACACCTGTTGGGCAGATTTATATTACCCCGAGACTGAAAGATATTTTTGAGCGTGCGACAAAAGAAGCAGAGCACTTGAAAGATGAATATGTCAGTGTGGAACACCTGCTGCTCGCAATACGCTCGGCTGGTGGTGCGGCTTCAGAGCTGCTTCAGAAATACGGTGCTGACGCCGCAAAAATACTTACTGCGATGAAGGAAATCAGAGGAGCGCAACGCGTTACCGACCAGAATCCTGAAGACAAATATCAGGCCCTGAAAAAATTCAGCAGGGATCTCACTGAACTGGCTGCAAAAGGAAAGCTTGATCCCGTTATCGGAAGGGACGAAGAAATTCGGCGGATTATCCAGGTGCTGTCACGAAGGACTAAAAACAATCCGGTGCTTATTGGCGAACCGGGTGTGGGAAAAACAGCCATGGCAGAAGGACTGGCGCAGCGGATTGTCGCAGGCGATGTTCCTGAAACTCTGAAGAATAAAAAAGTCGTCGCGCTTGATATGGGTGCCTTGATAGCCGGATCAAAGTTCAGAGGAGAATTTGAAGATCGACTGAAAGCGGTATTGAAAGAGATAGAAGAGGCAGAAGGCAGAGTCATTCTCTTTATTGACGAGATGCATACGCTCGTTGGAGCCGGTGCTGCCGAGGGGGCAATTGACGCATCCAACATGCTCAAGCCTGCTCTTGCACGGGGTGATCTCAGGTGTGTCGGCGCGACGACACTGGGTGAGTACAGAAAGCATATTGAGAAAGATCCGGCTCTTGAAAGAAGATTTCAGCCGGTCTTTGTGAAAGAGCCAGGTGTTGAAGATACGATTTCTATCCTGCGGGGGCTCAAAGAAAAATATGAAGTACACCACGGGGTAAAAATCAAGGATGCAGCTCTGATATCAGCCGCGGCTCTCTCAAACCGGTATATAACAGACCGTTTCCTGCCTGATAAAGCGATAGACCTTATCGATGAATCTGCTTCAAAGCTCAGAATGGAAATAGACAGTATGCCGGTAGAACTGGATGAGATAGAGAGAAGATTGAGACAGCTCGAAATAGAAAAGAAGGCGGTTACCAAGGAGAGCACACAGTCATCAGACGGAAAGCTCGAAAAAATCAACCGGGAAATGGCCGAACTGCGGGTACGAAGAGATGAACTTCGTGCACAATGGATAACTGAAAAGGAGATCATTAAGCGGATGCGTACCTATAAGGAACAGATCGAACAGACGAAAGTTGCATCTGAAAAAGCAGAACGCGAAGGCGATCTCACCAAAGCTGCTGAACTGAAATACGGAAAACTGCTTGAATTGCAAAGATCACTCGAAACAGAAAATGCTCAGTTGATTGAGGCCCAGAGCAGAAGAAAAATGCTCAAGGAAGAAGTTGATGAAGAGGATATTGCAGAAGTCATATCAAAATGGACGGGAATTCCTGTTTCGAAAATGCTGGAAACAGAGGTGGAGAAACTGCTTCATATGGAAGAACGTCTCAAAATGAGGGTCGTTGGACAGGATGTGGCCATAGAAGCAGTAACCAATGCGGTCAGACGGGCGCGCGCAGGGATACAGGATCCGAACAAACCAATCGGTTCTTTTATCTTCCTCGGCCCTACTGGTGTGGGGAAAACAGAGCTTGCGCGGGCACTTGCTGAATTCATGTTTGACGATGAAAATGCCATGGTGCGAATCGATATGTCTGAATATCAGGAACGTCACACGGTCTCACGCCTTATCGGTGCACCTCCCGGCTACGTTGGATATGAGGAAGGCGGGCAGCTGACCGAGGCGGTTCGGCGGAGACCATATGCGGCTATCCTGTTTGATGAAATAGAGAAGGCGCACCCTGAGGTTTTCAATCTGCTCCTACAGTTGCTCGATGACGGCAGGCTGACCGACAGCCATGGAAAAACGGTGGACTTCAGAAATACCATTGTCATCATGACGTCCAATATCGGAAGCGAGCATATTCAGGAAATGCTGACTGAACGAGAAAAACATCCGTCTGCGTACTGGGTAGATGATTCGGCGAACAGTTTTAAAGGAAAGGTCATGGAGGACCTCAAGACTTCCTTTAAGCCTGAGTTCCTGAACCGTGTTGATGAAATCATTATCTTCAACCCTTTGACAAAAGAGCTGCTCAAGCAGATTGTGGACATACAGCTTGAGAGAATGAAGACGTATATCAGAGAAAAAAATATTGATGTAAAACTGACCGAACGGGCGAAAGAGCACTTTGCAGAAATAGGCTTTGATCCGATCTATGGAGCACGCCCTCTGAAACGGGTGCTGCAAAAAATGGTTTTGAATGAACTGGCCCGGAAAATCCTTGATGGGACCTTTGGTGAAGGAGTTTCTGTGAACGTTGATTACGCGGACGGTCAGATGGTATTCAGCAAGGTTGCAACAGCTGAAATGAGTTCTTAATCTGGCTACGAAGGAATACGGATGAAGTATAAAAACACATTAAAGATAAAGGAGGTATATA
Source organism: Thermodesulfovibrionales bacterium (assembly GCA_041577035.1). Taxonomy (GTDB): domain Bacteria; phylum Nitrospirota; class Thermodesulfovibrionia; order Thermodesulfovibrionales; family UBA6898. Next base: position 17,512 of record JBFGJU010000001.1, read on the forward strand.
GATGAAACTGGTAACATTGAGACCATTGTCAGATATGGACAGATTTTTTGAGAATCTAATCGATCTGGGACTACGGGGTTCGTTCAATCAGAAGAGCATGAAGACAGGTGCCCCGGCTCCAAAGGTCGACATATTTGAAAAGAACGGCTCCCTTGTGGTTAAGGCAGATATTCCCGGTGTTACGAAAGAGAATGTCGATATCTCGATTACCAAAGACGCATTGACAATCAAGGGCGAAATCAGTAAGGAAAAGGAATTGAGAGAAGAAGACTACTATTCACTCGAGCGTCAGTCCGGAACCTTCATCCGGACAATCCCGATTACTCATGCAGTTGAGACTGATAAGGCAAGGGCGAATTATGAAAATGGTGTTCTCGAGATCATTCTGCCGAAGAAAGAAAAAGCAAAACCGAAAACCATAACGGTGACCGGGAACTGACAGCGTTCTGGCAGCAGGGGCTTCCAGCCCCTGCTTTTTTTTTCAGAGGAGATCGTTTGTGGGTGATCAGGATCTGTGATACAGTGGCTGTATATCGTGATGCATGAACGAAACGAATACGATGAACATGAGAAAGTAACTCACGGTATATTCTTTTTGGAGGAGGTTTGTCATGGCACATGAAGGATTACATGAGCCCATCAGTGAATTGAGCGGGGAAACGAAAAATATGCATCGGGCTCTTATCTCGCTCATCGAAGAGCTGGAAGCAGTAAACTGGTATAACCAGCGGGCAGATGTCTGTAAGGACAAAGAACTCAGGGAAATACTGCTCCATAACCGGGATGAAGAAAAAGAACATGCTGCCATGCTTCTTGAGTGGATCAGGAGACAGGATGAATCCTTTTCAAAGGAATTAAAAGACTATCTCTTTACGGAAAAGTCTATAGCAGGACTCGAGCAAGAAGGAAAATAAATATAAAATGGACATATTCAGTCACTGGGTATATCCATCTATCCGGCAAACGGAAAGACAGTACGCCTAGAGAAGCGGAGCAGTCGTACTGCTACCCAAGGCGCTTTCTAAATTCCTCAAGCTGCTTTTTCAGACGTTCCGGCAGGCGAGTACCAAACTGGGCAAAGTGCTGTTCGATATCCGGCAGCTCGTTCTTCCATGCTTCAACATCAATCTCCAGCAGTTCCTTCATTTCCTGAGGCGATAGTTCGAGACCCGCGGTGTCAAGGGCGCCCTCTTTTGGAAGCAATCCTATGGGGGTCTTTTCAGCTTCTACCGCACCGGCCACTCTCTCACACATCCATTTCAATACTCTGCTGTTTTCACCGAACCCCGGCCACAGGAATTTCCCGTCAGGGCTTTTCCGGAACCAGTTTACATAAAAGATCTTCGGCTGTCTGTTTCCCAGCTTGTCTCCCATCTGAAGCCAGTGCTGGAAATAATCACCCATGTTATATCCGCAAAAGGGTTTCATCGCAAAGGGGTCTCGCCTGAGGTTGCCGACAGCGCCGATATTAGCACTTGTTGTTTCAGAAGCAGCGGTTGCTCCGAGAAAAACGCCATGGTCCCAGTTATATGCCTCATTTACGAGGGGCACGACGGTTGCTCGGCGACCACCGAAAATAAAGATATCTATAGGTACTCCCTCTGGTTTTTCCCAGTCTCTGCAGATAACGGGACACTGTGCAGCAGGCGCAGTGAAACGGGCATTCGGATGTGATGCATCCCTGTTGCTCCCCGGGGTCCAGTCATTGCCTTTCCAGTCGATCAGGTGAGCGGGGGCCTCATCAGTCATGCCTTCCCACCAGACATCGCTATCGTCTGTCAATGCGCAGTTCGTAAAAATAACATTTTCTTTAAGCGTATCCATGGCCATTGGATTTGATTGATCGGATGTACCGGGCGCCACACCAAAAAAGCCGGATTCAGGATTAATGGCATACAGGCGTCCGTCGGGACCGATCTTCATCCACGCAATATCATCCCCAACGCATTCACATTTCCAGTCCTCGATCGTGGGCTGCATCATGGCCAGATTGGTTTTTCCGCATGCAGAGGGAAAGGCACCAGCGATATGGAACTGCCTCCCCTCAGGATTTGTCAGGCGGAGAATCAGCATATGTTCTGCCATCCATCCTTCGCGGTGAGCCATAGCTGAAGCGATCCTCAGGGCGAGACACTTTTTCCCGAGCAGGGCATTGCCGCCATACCCGGAGCCATACGACCATATGAGATTCTCATCCGGGAAATGGCTGATATATTTCTGTTCCATTGGTGCACAGGGCCAGGCTACGTCTTTTTGGCCTTTTTCCAGTGGAGCACCAATAGAATGCAGACAGGGAATGAATGTTCCATCAGCGGAAAGAGCTTCAAGGACCCGCGTGCCGACCCGCGTCATAATGTGCATGTTACAGACGACATAGGGACTGTCGGTTATTTCGATCCCTATCTTCGAAATCGGAGAACCAATAGGCCCCATGGAAAATGGGATAACATACATGGTCCGACCTTTCATGCAGCCGGTATACAGATCGGTCATGGTGGTCTTAAGCTTACCCGGATCTATCCAGTTGTTTGTTGGCCCTGCCTCGTCCTGTGAAGGGGTACTGATATAGGTACGGTCTTCAACGCGGGCGACGTCACTCGGGTCTGAACGGAACAGAAAACTGTTCGGGCGTTTTTTCAGGGGAGTGGCACTCCCGGCCGAAATGAGCCGTGCAATCATCTGGTCATATTCTTTCTGAGTTCCATCGCATACATATACGTCGTCAGGCTGGCACAGATCAGCTACTTCCTGCACCCATTGTTTAAGTTTTTCATTTTTTAGTTTCGAAATCATACCAGCTTTTCCCCCAAAAAAATTATTTAATTATATTAGCGTACAGATATATATCAGGCTATGCATTGTATCATATTTTCGGTCTCTGATGGATACTTTTCGCTATACGTTGTGCTTCTTCGTGGTGCCATGAAATCTGATGCGGCACGATGGCTGGTTTATAAAAATACTCCTCCGAAGCATACAATCAGTATATATAAACGTCGTGAACATTCTGAAAAAATTATCTGCCGGAATAAACACCAAAATAAAGCGCCAAAATATATAAGAAAAAAATTGTGGCCGGAAACTATCCTCGCCAGTAACGTACATTCCCGACATCTATGTGAACAAAATTGAGATGCGGGTAATAACCAACACCTCCACCCTGCAACTGCTTGGCTGTATTGCGGAGTTTTTTCAGGTTATGCCTGGGGAGACGTATGTCAACAGCCTTGCCGAACTGATGAAGGCTGTTTTTTGCTACGCCCCTGTTCTTCTTTCGTAACGTAGCGTTTGTCCGGGGCGATCGATAGCCTGATATAATATGGAATGGTGCATCAGTGCGTAATGTGCTATGGAGCTTATAGAGAAGATCAAGAAGCTCGGTATCTATCGGCTTGACATCTCCTGTCCTGTGATCACGGAGTATGTGATTGATCTTTGCCAGTTCATCAGGGAGATATTCGCCCTGACACCAGTACCTGGCGGTGAGATATTCATCAGTGTGCGTGTTCATGAACGAAAGCTGTTTTTCCGGTACGAATATATCGGATGCCGCGTCAATAACACCGGACGGGATGATCGTTGAGGCCGCAGTGGCAACCCCGAGCAGGAGAAGATCTCTTCTGCTTATACCCGTCGATTCTGTAGTGAAACCCTTTCTCCTGCAGCCTCTAAGCACCTCTTTGCCTCCTTCACAAACGGTACTATTATACCGTATCTCTATAATATAATGCACGAATTATGCCAAAAGAATAATGCTTTGATTTTATATGATATTTGTGCACCTGCTGCGGGAAATACCTCACATGAAGCGCGGTATGTCCAGATGTATGCTCAGAGGGGAGGTTTTTTCAGGGCTTTGTCAAGCCGCTCATCTCTGTTGTAGATATCCTCCCGAAACTGAACGAGACCATTTGTATCAACCCATGCAGTCAGATAGAGAATATGAACACGTATTGGGTGCTTCAAACGCACTCTTTGTGTTTCGCCGCTGTCAACGGCTTCCAAAATCTTTTCTTTTGTCCATTCATGATCATTCTGTAAAAGATATACTGCAGCATCAATTGGCTGGCTCAGGCGTATACATCCGTGACTGAATGTCCTGACATTTTTTTCGAATAGTGCCCTGTGGGGAGTGTCATGCAGATAAACATTGAATTCATTTGGAAACATGAATTTAATACGTCCGAGCGGGTTACGCGGTCCCGGTTCCTGACGCAGCCGGTACGGAAAGTTTTCTCCAGTAACTGTTGTCCAGTCGATCAACAGCGGATCTATGCGTTCAGCAGTTTCGCCCCAGCCGTCCAGAACGGTGAAATTCTGTTCTGTGAGATAGGTGGGATCATTTTTTATTTTCGGAAGGAGATCATCCTGCAGAATACTATTAGGAACATTCCATGTTGGATTTATTTCAAGATATGTCATCTCCGCACTAAATACCGGCGTATGCCAATAGGGTTTGCCAACAATAACCTTCATTGCCAGGACAGTTTTCCTGTCTTCAACAACCTCAAGTCGGTAATCGGCGATGTTAACGAGAATATATTGAGAACCCAGATTTCTGAAACTCCAGCGAAGACGTTCCAGATTCAGTTCGATCTGGCGCACCCGTTCTTGAACAGAGACATTCAGCTCACGTATTGTTTTGGGGCCAACCACACCATCTGGATAGAGACCGTGCCGCCCCTGGAACCGGAGTACAGCCTTTTCGATCGCATGGTTGTACAGATCTCCTGTATCTTCTGCTTCAGGGGAAAGATCGCCGGATCGTATCAGTCGCTGACGTAATGCGGAAACGCGGGCGTCCCGCATCCCGATTTTCAGTACACTGCCCGGCGACACTACTGTCCAGCCGCCCTTTGATTGAATTGAGCGATGCGCTGACAGCGCCTGCCTGAGTCTATGGTACATTTTTTCGCGGGGAATAAGGTTTCTCAACGACTCTTTGATAGTATTTTCTTGCAAACCCTTTTCCAGGACCGCAATGACATCAATGACTCCATTATCTGAAAACCATTCTGCTTCTACAGCTATCGGATTCACGCACCCTGAAGAAAGATGACAGCTTAGGAGAAAAAAGGCATCGGAAAGCAGCAGGTCGAGCTCAGCAGACTTTTTCCAGTGAGCAGAAGCTAACTGTGTATCGATGAGCTGAACTTCGCGAAGGAGCAGTTTGATCTTGTTCAAATGATAATATTCCGGGATCAGACCATCAGCATACGCTTCCTGTATTGCATCGAGCAGCTCGTGTGCCCGGGACATTCTTATGTCATAGTTGAGCCATGCAGGCCTGAAATTTCTCTGCTTATAGAACCTTTTAACCATTGCCACATCAAGAATCCGCTCATCCTGTATCATAATGTTCCCGCCAGTGTTATGGTCTGAAAGAACCTGGGTAATGACTTCAGCTACTCGAAATTCTTCTGTCCCGGAGGCAGCGGGTTCCCAGGGAATGAGCACGAAGCACCAGCAGAGAAAGCAAGAAAGAATGAACAGAGCAGATTTATGTATCGTATGAGCCAGAGCCTGATAGGCCTCTTGAAGAACAGAGCGGGTCATTTCTTATTTTAACAGAACCCTCTGGCATCAATCAGTACATTCGAGCACCTGGTTACTGCCAAGCCCATCAGGGGAAGTCGTCATTGGATTACGTCATTATTCCTGCTATCATGTAGGTGAGCGCACACGCATGCCCTTGAGAACAGGAGGAGAGTGTTGTTGAGAAAACAGAATACGGAAAGAGAAGATAGATGAAGGCATTGGTCACGGGTGGAACCGGGTTTATCGGCAGACATGTGGTTTTTGAATTATTAAAAGAGGCGCATTCAGTACGGATCCTTTCAAGACGTGATACCATTCCGGAGCAGTTGACACGCATGGATGTAGAGGTCGTGAAGGGAAATCTTGAGAATTTTACTACAGTTTCTGATGCCATGGAAAACACAGATGTTGTTTACCATATTGGAGAAATAAAGAACAGGACGAGAGGAGCAGCCGAGAAAAACGTAAAACTCATGGAACACATTCTGGAACATTTCAGTGTGAAAGGTTCTAAACGTTTAGTCTTTGTCAGTTCGATAACCGTTGCAGGGATTCCGTCTGTACTGCCGGCCGATGAGGATACAAAACCCGCTGTTATATTGCAGGACCACTATACGTCATATAAGCGATCGTGCGAAGAGATGTTGAAGAGCGGGGCGTTTAAGAATGAATACGTGATAGTCAGGCCGGCTCCGGTCTTTGGCCCGGGCTCGCGATATCTCGGCAGGCTTGTGAATACGATTAAATATGTCGGCCCAGTCGGGCTCCCCTTTATCGGTAACGCCAGAAATGCCGCCCCTCTAATATATGTGAAAGATCTCGCACGGGCAATTTATCTTGCCGGAGTGATTCCGGAGGCCTCTGGACAAACATTTAATCTGACGGATGGTCAAAACCATAGCTGGTTTGATTTTTTCAATGAGATTGCAGGACTCCTGGGGAAAACACTGAAAGTTCTTCCTTTGCCTCCAGCGATACTGAAAATATCAGCACTTCCACTGGACCTGTTCACCGGTTTTTTGGGTCTTGAGCTTGATGCAACTCACTATGTGCAATATTTTTCACATGACCTTATTTTTTCTATTAAACAGGCGCGGGCAATCCTTGGCTGGGAGCCGCGGTATACGCTGCAGGATGCGGTTAAGGAGATGGTGGATTCCCATACTTCCTGAGGATTAACCAGTGCCCTAAAGCAGAGCTTTTACCATGTTTAAATGATCTTCTGATTTGCTATAATGGAGAAACGATGCCGGCAGGCCTCCATATCAGATAAAGATATTTTTATGATTGAAAGAAGGTTCATATATGTTTTTGTAGTGTTTATTGTTCTGTGTTGCATACTGACTTTGAACTCCTTTGCTGTTTCATCTGTGCAGTTCTATACCATTCAGGCGGGAACGTATTCCCTCAATACACTGAAGAATGCCAAAGAGCACTTCGCATTTTTATCAGAGCAATTAAAGGAACAGGAAAAAGAGTATCTCAGAATAGAAAAAGGAAGCAAATATTATATTATTCGGCTTGGACAATATCCGACCATTCATGACGCAAAAAAAATTATACAGGCTGTTACCTCTCTTGTGTCTGATGCATTCATTCTCAAAGAGACCGACTTTGAAAATTCAGAAATAGTCTTGATGTATTCCCACGATGAAAAGCAGCCAGCGCTTTTGCCGGTGGAACCATCAGCGATCGAGAAAGAAAAGATACTATCTTCTGCAGGGCCGGTTCCTGCAATTCAGCCGGCAATCCCTGAGAATGCCCCGATCGCACAGGGTTCTCAGGAACGTCAAGAGCCCACGAAAGAGGAGATGGTGAATATGCTTATTGACCGCGTAGCAGCCCTTTACGATAATGAAGAATATGAAAAAGCTGCAGAAATTGTCAGAATAGGCCTTAAGAAATGGCCTGATGAACCCGATCTGCTCGCGTGGTACGGTGCAACGCTGCTTGATTCGGGATTTCCTGATAAGGCTTATGAGCAGTACAGGAAGGCGACGGAACTGTTGCCTGAAGAGCCTGATTTGCACGCAGGGCTCGGGCATAGCCTTCTTGATATGCATGTTGATAAGGCCATGAAATCCATTACCTCTTTCAAGAGAGCACTCGAAATAGATCCAGACAACGTAAGTGCTCTTGAAGGACTCGGTATTGTGTATGTCAGTATCGAAAAGAAAGAACTGGCAAAAAAAATCCATAATCGCCTTAAGCAGCTTGATCAGGATGCCGCAGCTCGGCTTCAGGAATTTATTGCCTGGGGCATAGACTGGGGAAACGAGTAATCACCTAAGCCCATTCAACCTGTTTTTCCTGATTATCCTCTCTTGAAGTATAACGCGATACGATACAGCCTGAAAGGGCGCGGCAGGGTTTTTCATGTATCCGCTATAAAAAATGATGCCGGTCCATGAAAATAATTCTTGAAATTGCCGGGGAAAGCGTGTAAGTTAGCAAAGGCAATATAATATTATAAGGAAGGGAATAAGGATACGTGGAGCAGGAAAAAGATAAGAAAGAATCTGTCTTGATTATTGACGACGATACGAATTTGTTGAAGATGATTCAGACGGGCCTGGTATCAGAGGGATATCAGTGTGAGAGCGCACCTGATGCAGAGTCTGCCTTGAGACTGCTCCATCAAACCCCTTTTGATCTCATGGTAACAGATATTGTCCTGCCTGGTATGGACGGATTTGAGATAACAGAAAAGGCAAAAAAAATAAGGCCTGATATTCTTGTCATAATCATGACCGGCTTCACGGAAGACTTCTCCTATGACCGTGCTATAGAAGCAGGCGGATCTGATTTTATTAAAAAGCCATTCACTGTGCAGGAGCTGGTCGTGCGGTTTCAGTTCGTTACTCTTCAGGAAAAACTGCTGAAGATGTCAGTAACTGACGAACTAACCGGGCTCTACAACCGGAGAGGATTTTTTACTCTTGTTGACCAGCAGTTTAAACTGGCCCAACGGCAAAAGGATAAAGTATACCTGTTGTATGCTGATCTGGATAATCTGAAAGGTGTTAATGATACGTTCGGGCATCAGGAAGGGGATCGGGCATTAATCGATAGTGCTGATATCCTGCGGCAGACATTTCGGGAGTCTGATATCATTGCACGCATTGGCGGTGACGAGTTTGTTGTAGTCCCCATCGGCAGTACAGGGGAAGGAGCTGAAATAGCCATCTCACGACTATACGAAAACGTTGAACGGGAAAACATGAATAAGCAGCGGAACTATACCCTGTCGTTCAGCATTGGCATGGCATACTATGATCCCGCAACTCCCTATTCTATTGATGACCTGCTTCGTAAGGCAGATGGATTGATGTACGAAGAGAAACAAAAGAAAAAAAATCTCAAATGACAGGGAAGTATCTGGGTCTCATCCCGGGAAACACTCTTTGAGAAGCTCCTGCCGGTGTAACCGCTCCTAACCGCTATGAAGGAGAATTTTCATGCGCCATGATGCGTTTGCCGGCAAGCCTGAAGAAAAAAGGAAAGAGGACACTCGAGAAAAGCGCTGTTAATATAAGAGAATCCTTCATCTCTCCACTGATGAGCAGGGTTTTCTCGCCGATCGTACCGGCAACAACGAGCAGGGAAAGCGGAGCAGACAGAATAAAGCATATGGATAAGGCCTCAAGCCTTTTTATCTTCATGAAAAACGAGAATATAAGGGGGAATATATTACTGAGAAAGAGCATGAGGGTGAGAAAGAGTGACAGAGCAATACTCTGAAACGAGGAGAAAAGGCTAATATTCAAACTAGCACCGACGCCAATAAAGAAAAATGGCACAAAAAATCCAAAGCCGACAGCATTGATCTTGTCTTCAAACCGCCCTTTGCTTTTAAATACATGAGCGAAAATAACCCCTGCTATAAAGGAGCCGAGAAAAGGCTCAATGCCTGAGCTGTATGTCAGCACGGCACCGGCAAACAGAACCAGAATGACTCCCCTCATACCTTCTTCAATCGGGTCTTCGCTCTCCATCACCATCGTGACTTTTTCAGGATTCCACCACGCAACTATATAGAGAAGCCTGATAAAGAACGCCGCAAGCAGCATAAGCACAAGCAACTTGACGCCTTGTAGCCCTGCCATGAGTGTTAGGCCGTATTTATGATAGATATCTATGGCCGTGAGAAAAAGGATCGAAATGAGTTCACCCGCCAGCGCTATGCCCATAATATCATTTCCAAGATCTGTCTTGATGAGCCCGGATTCCTTCAGTACCGGGATGACAATACCGGCCGATATCATTGAGATCGCAATGCCAAGATAAAAGGGATACCCCATGAAGTGAAAGACCAGGGGCATTGAGAGCAGAGACAGAACAGGGATAAGGATGTACCAGAATAACCGATACCGTTTCGTTATAGTGCTGAGATTCAGCTCCATGCCCGCAATGAACATCAGGTAAATTAAGCCCAGTTCTTTTAAGAGGAAAAACCATTCAGGCTGCTGAAAGATCAGAATATTGAAGATGAGTAACCCGTAGACGATTTCCAGGACAGCGGAAGGGATATGCATCATGCGCGCGACAATCGGCACCACTGCAGCTCCTGCAACGACCACAAACATGATCAGCAACTGTTCGCCCAAAAGGCACCTTCTTTCATTGCATACATGGACACGCGCCCATTACAAGAGCTCGGCAAGAGGAGGTATCAGCAGTGTGGAAATTGAACTATTCTTGACCGTATGCCAGATAATGTCGGGACTGAGAAAAGATAAAAATCGCTTTGGCGACCAATCTTTTGTGTCGATTACCATCAGGTTGTAATCATTATAGACACCCTGCACAATCTTCACCGGATTTCCTTCTCTGGTTTCTGTTGTTATGCTCATTTTATACATGAGCGAAATTTCGGATATTGTTTTTCTTCTTTCTTCGAATTGCTGCAGGTCTTCTTCCGAGGAGATGTATTTTAACGGCTTGATTGCCAGGGCGGTCACTTCATTATGCAGGGAAGCCGAGATTTCAAGAGATGTCTCGAGAGCATTCTGGAGTCTGAGGCCTGCGCCGCAGGGAACCAACATTTTTTCGTAAGGAAACGTACCCTGAGATATCAGCACGGGGCAGGAAGTATGTCTGGAGAGAGAATAAAGAAAGCGCTTTTTGCTGTAACTGGTCAAGAAAAAATAGGGAGAATCAATAACGGCATCTTTCGACACGACCACGAGGGCCTGATCATTATTGATCTCTGATGCCTTTTGTCGGATCGCTGCCAGCGGTTTCAGAGAGGATTTTTCAATCGAACGGTCTTTCAGGTTATCTGTAGTTGTCAGATATTCGATATCATCGGCACGTTTTGCAGCCTTGGCCGAACAGAGAAAAACAGCTTTTTTAAGCGGAAATACGGAGAAAAGGTAATCGATCTCCTGAAAAAACTGTTCGTTCTCATTCCCGGTAAGGTAGGCGATCATTGTTGAGCCGTATTCGAGAGGAAACTGCTCAAAATTAAATGTCAATATGTCTGAGATTGTCCTGAGAACCGCAGGCTCACCCAGCACAACGACTCGGTCGTGAGGCTTGAGAACAGAACTGCCAGAGGGTATGATGATGTTGTCTGCCCGGTAGATTATGCCTAATCTCCAGCGATGGGGAGCCAGAAGACTGACCGGCTTGTTGGCAAGCCTTGAATTAGGATGTACCTCGACCTCAAGTATTTCATTCTTTCCCAGACCGATAGCATGGGCTGCTCGTGACTTGTGCTCCAGTCTGTTACGGATGCCGATAGCCCCTGCCGTGAAAATATTTTCCACTTCTATGCCAAGATCCTCAAGAGTAGCTGTCGCACCGGATGAAATACCCACAGAAATAATTCTTTTCGCCTGAAAGTGCTCAGTCAAAATCCGTGCTGTTTCTATGTTTACTTCTTCATTGCTTGTGGTAAGAATCACTCCGTCTGCATCATTCACCTCAGCCTTTTCAAGAACGAGACGGCTCGTCGCGTCTCCGATGAGTACTGATACGTCGGCACGAATTTTCTTGATGAGCTCTTCAGCGTCAGGATTGATGTCTATGCAGAGCACTGCATATTCCTTTGAAACTTTCTTAAGCAGCTCCTGCCCGATTGCCCCGGCGCCGATGATCACAAATTTATTTCTTTTCATAGCACTGAGTATATATAAATAATAATAAAAAGACTATTACAAAAACATTCCATGAGAAAATATTCTATTGAACATGATGATTTTGTTATCTTCAGAGCAATTCTGACGGGCAGAAGCGCTGATACCATGCAGGGAATAAATCAGATGCATCGTAAACGGCAATAGTATTATCACATTCTTTGCACTCAGAGAATTGACCTGCCATTGAACGTATGTTTTGACCCGTAAAAACCAGGACGGGACCGGAGCATTCAAAAAATATCTGAGAAGTAATGTTACAATTTTACCCATCGAGCTTTTAGTGATACCACAGCAATATACTTCACTATTTTTTTCTGCCCGTAGTGTTTTCTCATAAAAATATTGTATAATGCTTTCTCTTCAATATTTTTAAAAGAGGTATCCATGGAAAATTTGGTTGAAAAAATTGCGAGAATGGAACTTGAGCACGACAGGCTCGACCCTGAACTCGTATTGAAAAAACGGATTAAATTGGGCCTGAGAAATCCCGACGGGACAGGGGTTGTTGCAGGTATAACGACAAAAGGTCAGGTCAAGGCGTTTAAGAGAGACAGAAAGGGCCACAATGTACCCATTCCAGGAAAACTCATTTACTGTGGATATGATATTGAAGATCTTGTTGCGAATCTTGAAGCAGAAAAGCGGTTTGGTTTTGAGGAAATAGCCTTTCTCCTGCTCACCGGGGAACTGCCGGTACGTGAAAATCTGGATAGCTTCTCCCGGGAGCTTGGCAAAAGAAGATTTTTGCCTGATATGGCTAAAGAGATCATCAAATGTACTTCTGAGAACGACGACCTTATGGGCGCACTTCATGCTGCTGTTTCTGTTCTCCATAAATTTGACCCTCATCCCCGATCTACTTCAATAAAAGACGTAACACGGCAATGCATTGATCTCATAGCAAAGTTTCCGACAATCATTGCTTATAATTACCAGGTCCTTCTGGCCGGGTCGAAATTAAAGCCGCTTATGGTTGAGCCACGAAAGGATCTGAGTACTGCTCAAAATTTCTTATACATGTTGCAGGGGAAAGTGCCGGATGACCTGGTTGCCCGTACATTTGATCTTGCATTAATTCTCCATGCTGAACATGGTGGCGGTAACAACTCAACCTTTACGGTAAGGACAGTATCATCCAGCCTTACTGATACCTATATGGCTATGTGCGCCGGGCTGGCATCACTCGCGGGTCATCTTCACGGCGGTGCGAATGAAGCTGTTATGAAGATGATGCAAGATATTAAAGAACATGTCCGTGACTGGCAGGATGATGAAGAAATTTATGCGTATCTTGAAGATATTCTTGAGAAAAAACAGGGTGACGGTTCGGGCAAAATATATGGTGTAGGGCACGCGGTCTATACCATATCCGACCCACGAACACATATACTGAAACAAAAGGCAGCCCTGTTTGCCGAGAAAACAGGACGTGCTGATGAGTTTGCATTATATAACAAGATAGCTGAGATAGCAGTACGGCTGGTAAAAGAAAAGAAGGGAAAAGATACCTGCGTTAATGTTGATTTTTATTCCGGATTTCTCTATGACATGATAGGTATCCCGCAGGAATTATTTACCCCTGTATTTGCCATGGCACGAATTGCCGGATGGTCTGCACACAGAATTGAAGAGATAATACAGGGCCGGCTGATTCGGCCCGCGTATGTGAACGCCATAAAAGATAAATTAAAGTACATCCCGATTGAGAAAAGATAGTTTCCGGCCAGTGGTGCGGTCGTAGATTCCTTTAAGCCTTTCAATTCTACTGTGCTCAATATTTGACACTAAAGGAAAATACACAATGTGTCTTTATTATGGATGGCTCTTTGTGTACGGGATGAGCGGTTTACGTGTCACATTTTCTATCGTGCAATAAACTTGTACCGAGCTTTTTTTTTCTTTAAAATATATACACAGGACTTTTTTCTTCAGGGAGAGCGATCGTTTTGATTTCTAAAGGTCACAAGGACAAAAGAGATTATTTCCGAATGAAAATTGATGCTGATCTGACATTTAGTGTCCAGGGAACAGATGAAACATGCAAAGGATTTTGTAGAAATTTAAGCCATACCGGCATACAGTTTGAGACTGTTCATGCTTTGTCCGGAGGCCAGATGATTGAAGTGGTTCTTTCTTCGAAAGATATCAGAATAAAACCGTTGAGGGCACTGACCGAGGTTGTCCGTGTAGATGTAATTAACCGCACGACCTATCAGATATCAGGAAAAATAGTGCAGTATACATAGTTGTCCGTGGATCGACACGTAAATCTTATCGCTTTACTTTCATTGCCAGCCTGAAACTTTTTGGAAAGCATTTTATCTCTCTTGCCCCGAACAAGCTGTGCTCTACGGGACAGGCAGTGACCACGGATAGAGAGTGGTAAAAGGTAAGGAGTGAGGAGTGAACAAAATAAAACAGGAATAGTACTGAAAACTATTGAACCCTTTCAGGGCGGGCTGTAGGCCTGCGTGCTATTTTCTGCTAAAACCATCCAAGCTTGTGTCTGTTGGCATAGTACATCAAACCGAGAATCCTCATTTCAACAACGAGAAGGTATATCATGATGAAATTATCGATAAAGGGACCAATGAATGGGATAACCAATAAATAATTAAAAAAGGCCTTCAGTATGAATATCAGGAACAACATACCACAGGCAATTGCATAATCAAGGGGCATTTTAAGGATGGCAGGAATCAGTATCGCAGGATTAAGCGATGCGAAACTGTGATGAAGAGACATGGATAAGATGCCCATGGGCTGAAATAGGGTTCCGAAAATAAGCAGCGGGATAACAATGAAGAGCGAAGGGCCGCCAGTAAAGATAGAAATAACCAGATAGATAAACAATGGGGCATAGGCAACAAGTGTAACAAGGATGAGCTGAAATATCGGGCATGCAATATCATCCCACCAATCTTCTACATCCCAGCCGGGAAGGTCGATCTCTCCTTCAGCAGAATGAAACACTATCTTCATCATATAATATGAAAGAAGTCCGCCAACAAACACATAACCAATGATGCCGAACAGGAATGCAAATGCCGCAAAAAAGAGTGTAATAGTAATAAAAATTGAACCTGCAACAAGGGTTATAATTCCCCAGCTTTTAAACGGATAAGCAAACACATCAGGCAGATATTCCAGAAAAGGCCGTTCCTCGATAGTTTCTTTCTCAGGAATCATATAACCATATCTTTTTTGATATTCTTCTGCTTTTGCTCTGTCCTCAGGCGAGGGGCCTTCCGTGGTTGGCGGCGGAGGGTCACCGGACGGTTGTTCCTGAGGCGGTCCGTCTGGCCTTTTTCCTCCGGGAAGGGGATGTCCAACACTGTCTTTCCGGATGTGAGATGCTTTTCCCTGCTGGAGCGTGGTGTGCGACTCAGATTTCGGTGAATGGGACTTCGAAGATATGGGCTGCGAAGCCCTGATACCTGGCTCTGCAGGTGGTTTTTCATCTGGCAGTCTTCCGCTGCCTTTTCCTTTATACAGGAGAATACCGCCGCACTTAAAACATTTAATCTTTGTCCCTCCGGGTTTTAAACGGTTGTCAGGAAGGGACAGCCTCGTTTTGCATTTCGGGCACGTAATAATCATTATTGTTCAACAATAAGAAAGCATTATTTGGACTCATTGTCAAATAGTAATGTTTATTTTCAGCGGCTTATGACAGCGATGCCGATGCCTCTACTGAGATCCGGAGCCTATGCGGCTCAATTTCGGAGTGAAGAACGCAAACGAATGAGAATTTTTGCGGTATTCTGCTTTTGTCTTTTGCTTACTTGTTTCTTCTTAATCTCAATCCCCTAAGGCGGGCAAGCCTTCCCGAGGCAGGTAAACCACGCCAAACTATACGGCGGATAAACCCTCCGGCGGCGGGCAAGCCTTTCTTTTCTGCTAACTGCTTACTTCCTATCTGTGCCAGCAGCGCTATCTGTTTTTATTAGAGTCCGAGCCAGAGGTAATCGGTATCGCGCCGGGTATAGTCCTGTTTCCAGTCGGTATGAGACATCTCAGGCAGAATTACACTGAACACGAGATCGGATTGTTGCCGTATCTGTGCAGGAATGCCCTGTTTCCAGGAATGTCCGTTACCTGCAATCACAAAAACAGTATACTGCGGATTATTCTTTTTGAATTGTAAAATATTCCAGGCCATTGTCGTATCCCAGACCATTTGGGCCTCACAGAAATAGGTAAAAGCTGTATCATCTTTGCCGTGTTCCTTGAATACAGTACGAATAAATTTCTGGTATTGTTCATTTACGTTACAACTGACACCGGGCAGTTTTTCAATATCTTTTCTGGCAAGAGAGGCGAATCCCTTTTCGGCAACCTGTTGAACAATCCTCCGTTCCACGTTGAGACCAATTATCGGGATGCTGTGTTCGCGGGCATAGAGGAGTATATCACGATACAATGGCCAGGGTAGATTCCAGTTGCTATAATAACTCTCAATAAAGAGTGCCAGGTCAAGCTCTCCTGCAACCCATTGGTCCAACACCGGTTGTTCGTTTGCCCGAAACATTTCCATACCTATGGCAACAGGGATATCCTGATCATGCAGTGCCTCTATCATCTGGAGCTCGGCACGATGGTGGCTGGACCAATCATGAAATTCACCGAAAAAAATTAACGGTGATGATTTGATATCATGAATGAGTTCATTGAAGGATAAAACAGCATTATCAGATAAACGTACAATCCGGTTGTTTTCTCTGCATCCCGAAAAGAAGACCAATGGGAAGATTACAACAAGTAAAAAGATGATGATTACATTATGACCATATCGGCTTTGCATAGGTCTCCCCGATAGTATATTTTCGATTGCTTACACTGGCGTTTTTTCCTGACAGTTACTATCAATAACATTATGCTCATTTTGAGATTATGGTTGAAACAGTTTTGCGCATCAAAAAATGAATATGAAGTTATAATAACAGAGTATCTATGCATTTTGAGAAATTATGCTGTTTAATATAACTTTTTTGTTATTCTCTATGAGAGGAAGCCAGGAACGGGAAAGATAGTGCGATATACGGAAAGCTGGAGACTCGGTAAGGCATTTACACCTGTAGTAAGATATCTCATTTTTGTTAACGTAGGGATTTCTGTTTTCGAATTATTGTTGCAGGTGAACCTGGCTGCCTATTTTGGTCTTTCACCGCGAAATTTCTGGCGCGGCTTTTTTTGGCAGCCGGTCACATACATGTTCCTTCACGGTGGTTTTTTTCACCTGCTGATTAATATGTTTATTCTCTGGATGTTCGGAACAACCCTCGAAACAACCTGGGGCAGCAGACGGTTCCTGAAATTCTATATGATCTGCGGTATCGGCGCTGGACTGTTAAACGCAGCAGTGACGCCGGGAACAGTTATTCCGACTGTCGGAGCTTCAGGGGCTATTTACGGTTTACTGATGGCCTTTGGTATTCTTTTCCCGGATCAGATAATTCTTATATGGGGAATTTTTCCGGTAAAAGCCCGAATCTTTGTGATCGGATTGGGGATAATTGAACTTCTGACCGCACTCGGTACGACCCACAGTAATATCGCCCATTTCGCTCACCTTGGTGGTATGCTTTTTGGTCTGGTATACATGAAATGGGATGAAGGGAAACGATTACTGTATGCGTGGCAGGGAGAGCAGAGACGCAGGCATGAACTCAAAGTAGTCTGGAATCGAGATCAAAAACGGGAAAAACTCCAGAAAGACATAGACGCCTTATTAAGCAAAATTCATGAGAACGGCATGGTTTCCCTTACTGATGAGGAAAGAGATCGTCTGAAAGCAGCGAGTGAAAAGATGCGAGAATGGGAAGAAGATTAGCGATACAGTTTGATTTATGTTGAATTTTTGTTTAATGTTGATTTGAGGGATATCGATGAGAGAATTTATCGATAAAATATCACCGTTCATTGTCATGGATATCCTTGCAAAGGCCCGCACCATGCCTGATGCGGTGCACATGGAAATTGGCGAGCCGGATCTCCCCCCCTCCGAGCAGGTCACTGAAGCCTACAAAAAGGCTATCAAGGACAAACAGTTCCACTATACACCTGCAAAAGGATTACTCCCATTGCGGGAAAGAATAGCTGAGTATTATACAAAGGAATATCAGGTACAGATTTCTACTGAGAGAATACTGATCACGCCCGGCACGTCGGGTGCTTTTCTTGTGGTCTTTGCCTTGTTGAGCGATTCTGACAAGCGGGTTGTTTTGTCAGATCCTTCCTATCCCTGTTATAAAAATTTTACATACTTTCTCGGCTCCGAGCCGGTCTGTATCCCGGTTGCACGGGATACCGGGTATGAAATAATTCCGCAGAACGTTCCATCGACCGGAGATATCGGATCACTGGTTGTATCATCTCCTTCAAATCCTACTGGTACGCTCTACAAAGCAGAAACTATAAAGGGCCTGATAAAACTGTGCGAGGACAGGAATATACGGTTTATCTCTGATGAGATTTATCATGGTCTGGTGTATGATAAGCAGGAGCATACTGCACTTGAGTTTTCCAACCGATCGATCGTAATCAACAGTTTTTCGAAATATTTCTGTATGCCGGGCTTCAGGATCGGCTGGATGATATTACCTGATGAATTAGTGAGAAAGGCAGAGATTATCGTGCAAAATATATTTATTGCCGCAAATACCCCTGCCCAGTATGCTGCCATTGGAGCGTTTGATGAAGGATATCTTGAAAACGTGCGGAATACGTTCAGGGAGAGGCGGGACTTTCTCTATACTACGTTGAAGGATATCTTTCAGCTGGATGCTTTTCCTGACGGCGCATTTTATATCTGGGCTGATATCAGTAGATACAGTGATAATGCAATGGATTTCTGCCAGAGACTGCTCCGTGAAAAGGCGGTTGCTGTAACGCCGGGTATTGATTTTGGAAACATCCGGACGGAACGATATGTTCGGTTTGCATACACGCAGGACATGTCTCAGCTTGAAATTGGTGTTGAACGTTTGAAGGACTTCCTCACCAAAGATTGAAACTCTTTTGTGAGGCTCGCTGTGCTATACCATACATTTTTTAAACTGTTTAAGATATAACGGATTGCCTTTAAGCTTTATCCTGCCGGTTATCAGGGCCTCGGCAGAGATGCTTGTTGATAAGCATTTTCATTCACTGTTTCTGATGCCGCGAAAGAACGGCATCGTGTTTCCGGCTCAATAAAAGCAATGACAGGACGGCACCTATGAGGGCCAGAAACATGTCAGACTGGGTATCCCAGACATATCCCTGAGTACCTAAAAATGCCTCTGCAGCGGTACCTGAGGCAACTGCTACCCACCATTCAACGAATTCATAAAAAGCGCTGAAAGCCAGGCAGACGCAGACGACCAGAAAAAATAACCATCTGCCGTGAGTTACCGGAGATTTCCTGATCAGCAGTTCCCGTATGACAATTGCCGGCACAAAACCCTGTGCAAAATGGCCAATCTTGTCATAATGATTGCGGCTGAGGTCAAACGTATCTCTTATCCAGTTGAACAGCGGCACTTCTGCATACGTATAGTGGCCGCCTATCATAAGTATGATTGCATGTATGAGCATGAGCCAATAAGCGAGTTCGGTAAATCGAACGTATCGGTACGTGGCTATGAGAATAATCAGTCCCGCAAAAGCCGGCAGGACTTCAAGAAACCATGTGAAACGATCATGTGGACTGATTCCAGACCATATAAAAAAAGATGTGAAAATAATAAGCCACGCAACAATCAATGTTGCATTCAAAGGTTTATCGTTTGTTGTCATGCATTATCCTGCTAAAGTAATCGCTCGGATGCCATCCTGGTGTGTATCATGCACTGAAGCATCTTGAGTTCATCCCGGTCAAACCAGGTGACCCTGCACCAGCTGCACCGGTCAAGATCAATGAGATATACGAGACTGTAGAAGGCTCTCGTCATTTTATTTTTGCA
The DNA here is from genome assembly GCA_041577035.1 of Thermodesulfovibrionales bacterium. GTDB lineage: Bacteria > Nitrospirota > Thermodesulfovibrionia > Thermodesulfovibrionales > UBA6898. Next base: position 37,139 of record JBFGJU010000001.1, read on the forward strand.
CTGTGGGCAGGATAGCAAAGGGATATTCTGTTCACTGCCCTTGACACTGCGGGCAATTTTCTTCAGCTGGTTTTTCTTGAGGGTAATTTTTGAGAGGGTCCTGATGCGCTCAGAATATCCATCCTCTCCCCGTGCAATGATACGAAAAACTCTGTTGTGATCAACGAGCGTACCACCACAGAATTTGCACTGCATAACGCGGGTCTTTTCAACGGATCTTTTCAGAAGCGGGTGATGACACACAGGACAGGGATGACTGGTTTGAGCAGTTCCTTCCTGTGCAATCCGTTTCATAAATATATCGTTCAGCACAGGCATATCAGATGCTTTCTGCATTGATGTTCCGCCTGTACTGATCCAGGTGAGAGCTGCAAACCAGGGCAACAGGGCAAGCTCGGCGAGCGAATAGGGACCCTGCCACTGATATTTATGGTCGAGGGCAAAATACCGATCCTTGTTTTGTTCTGAAGGTATAGGAATGGCAGCGGTCTTATTCTTTGTTTCAAGATCAGACAAGCGTACATGTGCCATGGTGAGTAAAAAAGAGATTCTCTTCCGAATCGGGGGATGAGTAGACAGAAGATTCGCGAGCCACCCTTCAGATTCATCGATTGAGCTCACCTTTGGATTTACGATGCAGAGGTTTTCAAGCCCGCTTCCGATAAACCCTGATCCTCTCCAGTTTCTCCAAAGGATATGCAGGACCTCGGCCAATGCGAGGGGATTGCGTGTCATGCGTACGGCACCGGCATCTGCGCGGTATTCGCGTTCTCTTGAGATGAACATATTCAGAAACTGGCTGAGCTTCAGCAGAAGGAGGGTTACTATGAATGCCGGGGACAAATAGGCGCGTCCCTCGGAAAACGTCTGCACTTTTTCAACGAGCGAAGCAGGGACGCCGAAAAGACTCGAAGCAACCGTGCTTTCAAGACAATCACCCGAAAGAATATGGTGGGCTTCATGAGCCATCACTGCTTCTATCTGGTCTCTTGAAAGTCTCGACAGCAGCCCCTCGGTTATTGCTATAAGCGCATTTCCGCGCATATCGATTGCCGAAAGCGCATTCATGGCAAGTGAGGGTATAACGACACACTGCATCCTGACGCTGTTCCCGGTAACCACATGAATCTCCTCCATGATATTCATTAACTGTTTGTGGATGCCGTCTTCCGGGTCCGGATCAGTGGCATTGATATTCTTTCTTATATAACGAACCGTATCATAAGCCGAGAAATAAAAGTGAACAGATGCGATTGCGGTCGAAAAGAAAAAAAGAAGGAAAAGTCGCCCCGCGCTGAACAGGAGGGTTTTTCCGAAATGACTTCCCAGGGGAATCATCTGAAAGAAGGAAAAAAGGAGGCCGGCTGATATCAGGAAATACATCAGAATGAGAAAGACGAATAATATCCCGATTCTCCAGTTCTTCTGTTTCTCGATATCGATAAACGTCAGGGGCATTGATTATTCGGGACGAATGCTTATATCAGCCTTCGGAACAGCACGGTCAGATTCCTCTGCTTCAAAATATTCCTCTTTTTGGAATCCTGCAAAAAATGAAACAATGACGTTGTTCGGGAATATCTCCTGTTTGGTCCTGTAATTTGCAACGAGATCATTATAGAGCTGACGGGCGAACCCTATCCTGTTTTCAGTCGAAGTAAGTTCTTCCTGAAGTTGCATAATATTTTGGTTTGTTTTAAGATCCGGATAATTTTCCATGACCGCAAACAACCGTCCGAGGGCCTGGGTAAGCATATTCTCGGCAGATGCTTTTTGCTGAGTCCCGACAGCAGAAACCGCTTTTGCACGAGCGTTTATTACCTTTTCGAGCGTATCCTGCTCGAATTCCATGGCTCCCCTGACCGTGGATACCAAATTCGGTATAAGATCATGTCTGCGTTTCAATTGGACGTCTATCTGTTTCCACGCATTGTGCACCTGGTTTCTCAGAGATACGAGAAGGTTAAAAGTAATTATCACCCACAGAAGAACAAAAACGAGTATTCCCAAAATAATCCAAACAACAATCATAACTCCCTCCTTAATGAATTTTTTTCTTCTGCATGAGCACGTATCTGGATGGCGGATATACGTATGCAGATTCCGAGAGGTACATGCAAAATAGTATATCACACGGCACTATACAACAATGGTCACGGGAAACACAGGAATGATTTTCAAGAGAAGCTACCGCACATGAGGATAAAATGACTCCCTGCAGTACTGGTCCGGCACTGCAGGGAAGTGTTGTTATGCTGCGGCGCAGCAGGTGCGCTGCATTTTCTTCTTGCCTGTTGGAAAAACAGTCATGACAACCTCAACCTTGTTTCCACAGAAACGGCAGAGATTCCCCTGATTTTTCGCACGTGAGCGAGCAGCAACGTCGGTTTTCGACTTTTTTTTCTCTGACATGATACCAGCCTCCTTTCCACTATTGAGTTCCAGCAGGAACAGCAAAAATGTTCCGTCTATGTCAATTACATAGTTTCCTGTGATACATCCTCTTTTATTGTGGAAGAAATTGAGGATAGTAAATGTGAACAAACATGGAAACTACAAAAACTGATAAATATACTGTAAATTCGTGCCAAATGTCAATAGAACTACGATAAATGCCCGGTGGTGGCGAACAGAATATTAATCAGCACATCTAATTCGTGTAATTCGTGGATGACACCAACCAGCAGTCACTATCAGGCCGGTCTACTTTCTTGTTCGCTTTTTGGCAGGCTGTTTCTTTTCGACAGCGGTTTTCTTTTTTGCTGTTTTGGATGTCTTCTGGACCGACTTCTTTGGAGAAGCGGGAGCTTTGGTTCGTGCGGCAGGCTTTTCCCGGGTAATGAGCGGCTGTTGTTCCGTGGTTTCAGCTGAATTTCCGAATGTTCCGAGTATATCTTCTTCCCTGATAAAGGTAAGGGGCTTACCATCTACTTCGAATTCCCGGGCCATATATTCAACAAAGGCTATCTTCTGACCCGGCTTGAGAATGGTGGGTATGAATTTTTTCTTTTTTTCGGTTTCATCTTTTTTATAGATGCCCGGTCCGATGGCCTGGATAATGCCTTCAGAAGGCGCTTCCCGCGCTGAATCGGGTATTATGATACCGCCAGCGGTTTTTTCTCCGGAATCGATCCTCTTTATAATTGCCCAGTCATGGAGTGGTTTGATTTTCATTTTTGATTCCTCCGTTGTGAAAGGTTCACTATAAGTATAGTGAAAGACGGTCACAAAGGTAAAGGTACAGACAAAGACAAAGACAAAAACTTCATAGGATTAGTATGCCATGAATCAAGCAAGCAAAACCGAGACGAGACCTACAAGGTAAATGCCGTCAAAGATGCCAGCTCCACCGATACTCATGAACGGTGATCCCAGCTTTTTTATCTGATGGACTCTCAACAGATCAGCGCCGATAAGCGTACCCATTACGCCTGAAATATAGGCTATCTGTGGTGCGTAATCACGTGCAAGGGCCAGCGCTGTTATTGCGGCAATAATGGGAGGGACGAACGGTGGCATGACAATGCCTACTCCTTTGATTGGCCTGCTCAACAGGTAAGAAGCCGCAGATGTGACGGTGGTTGCTCCCAGTGCTATAGTCAGAGGAACACGGCCCAGAAGGTAGATACTGAGCAGGCTGGGAAGAATTGCGCCTCCGAGGTTTACCGCTATTACCTGTTCCCGTGCAACCGGTATCCGTATCCCGAGAAATCTGTGAAACAAGAGTGTAAAGTCATCAACAGGGGGAGCGCGGAATGATGTATCACGGTATACCGGAATATTGATTCCACCTCCTATAAGACAGATCAGAAAGAAAGCATACCCGAACAATGGATGCAATCCCATTTTGGCAAAAGCCACAGCAGGGGCCAGGATAAAGAGAAGAGGGATGAGGAGAAGGAAAAGGAAAAAGAGCGTTAGTGAAATCGGCAGGAAATGCATAGATCATTTTTCAAAGAGTTTGAGATATTCCCTGTATCCTTCTTCTTCAAGGTCCTCCTTGGGTATGAACCTAAGGGCCGCAGAATTAATGCAGTAACGGAGGCCGGTGGGTTCAGGCCCGTCATTAAATACATGACCGAGATGAGAATCCCCAAATTTGCTCCGCACTTCGGTTCTTGTCATGAACAGACGTTTATCTTCTTTTTCAATTATGTTTTCAGAAGCGAGTGGCCTGGTAAAGCTAGGCCAACCAGTTCCGGATTTAAATTTATCAGTGGAGCTGAACAGAGGCTCGCCTGATACAATATCCACATAAATGCCTTCCTTTTTATTGTCCCAGTACGTGTTGTTAAAAGCGGGTTCAGTGCCATCTCGCTGAGTAACTTTGTATTGCAGGGGTGTCAGTTCCTTTTTCAACTCTTCCTGAGACGGTTTGCTGTATTGTTTCATATTTTCACCTTCTTTATAGGATTCTGCTCGATCTCCCCAGACCTTTTTCAGGTACTGATCTCTGCCGGAATAGAAGCGGTAGAGTTTGTACCGTATTTTATTATTCTTTGCATAATCCTGATGGTATTCTTCTGCCTTATAGAATTCGGATGCAGGAAGAATTTCAGTAACAATGGATTTTTCATACCGCCCGGATTTTTGCATCTCACCCCTCGACCGTTCTGCCTGTTCTTTCTGATCTTGATTATGATAATAAATGGCAGTACTATACTGGAAACCACGGTCAACAAACTGACCGTCAGGATCAGTTGGATCTATCTGTCTCCAGAATATGTCGAGAAGCCTTTCGTACGATACTTCAGTCGGGTTATACAGTATTTCAACCGCCTCGCGATGACCGGTAGTGCCCGATGAGACCTCTTTATATGTGGGATTTTTCTTCTGTCCCCCGGTATATCCTGAAACAACGTCCGTCACGCCTGCAAGATCTTCAAAAGGGTGTTCCATGCACCAGAAACAGCCTCCAGCAAAGGTCGCTTTCTGGAGTTTTGTCTCAGAAGAAGAAACAGCCTGCATAAGCAAAAGGCACAATAGTATTGTGAGCGTTATGTAAATCGTCCGGTATATTTTGGTCACTTCCTTTCATTATATTCTCCTGATCCTATTATAAATATTCGTCCAGAAATTATGCACTCAAACGTGAGATTTATAGTTCTGTCTGCGGAAGGATAAAATAGAAGTTATTTCCGTATTCTTTTGGTTCATACCCGGTCACGCCGCCGTGTATTTCAATAATGTTCTTGATAAAGGTAAGCCCGTGTCCGGTGCCGGGTATGTCCCGGGCATTGGATCCCCTGAAATCTTCCTCAAAAATACTTGTCCGCTCTTCCTCTGGAATGTGGGGGCCGGTCGTAAAAACATTATATTTAGAGCCGTCTTTGCCGGCACCGAAATAATCATTAATTATTTCGTATCCGTATGCCATAAATTTCTTTTTTTCGCTTTCTATTTCGACTTCGAGGGTATATTTGAGGGCATTTGAGAACAGGTTTGCAAATACCTGTGACAACAGGCCGACATCAACGACATTTATAATCTCTTCATCAGGGATTCCGCTTACCCGGTCGTCGATCGTTATGCCTGCTCTTCTGAACTGCTCCCGGTACCGTTCCAGCTGGGGCTGGAGGACTTCTTTTTTTATGTTGCAGGGTTTGGTGCGTAGGACCAGTCTGCCCTGGTCAAAATGACTCTTTCTGAAGAGGGTTTCTATAAAGAGGGTCATATTTTTATAGTGCATTTCAATATTGTCAAGTTCTCTCGAGAAATCGCTGTGAATATCAGATAACTCCGCCACGATAGTATCCGTGAAAGCATGATCAGCAGTAACGGACGCGTATTCAGAAAGGCGTTTTTCCATATGACCAATTTTAGTCGCTATGAACCTGAGATGCTTCAGAAACAGCTTATAAACCATATTGGGAACTATGACGTTATGTTCGATGTCCGCTACGAGAGACCGGATGAAATCAAGGTGTTCAATATTCTTTTCGACAAGAAACCTGTTATGAAGGTTGAACCCGATTCGGTTGGCAAATTTCTCGAAAAACAGCTCCCTGTGAGTATCAATATTGTGGGCCGGGGACAGTTCAAGCAGTGCCAGGACATCATCAGCGAGATGAAACGGGAGTTCTTCTATCTGCATTTTCTTGCCCCGAATGGTCAGGACAAGGCTATTTCCGGCAGTATAATACGGATTGACACCCGGCAGAAGTTCGGCAGGAGCCGGGGTATCAAGTGTGAACCCGGTCTCCTGAGAAGTTGCCTTGAGGATAAAAGCACGGGTTCCCGGATCAGCAAGGTACAGGCGGGCATCAAGGTCAAAAAATTCTTTAGGAATGGCAATGCACAGATTATAAAAATCTTTTATACCACTAAACTCCTGTGCAAGATCAAAAAAAGTCTTTAACGCGCTATTTTCTGTGCGGGTAAAATTATAACGGTTGTAATCCGATTTCTTGCCAGCGATTCGTTCAGTGATATGCTTGAATATGCTCATAACGGAAACGTAAGAACCCCTTTTTTGTGTCGTGCAGATGCCAGTAAAGCACTCTGCACGTCCTCACCGATCATGTGCGAGTGTATCCATGTTGGCCCGAAATCATCCTGCGATAGAGCAGTATACGTCTTGTTTGCGGGCTGCAAAACAGCTGCTATCGGCTCACACAGATACGAGTATATCTATCATGAATTATACAACAGATTCAGCATAGAACAAAAAAGGGTTTGCCCGGCAATCGCGGGCCTCGGAAGTGCTATAATAATAAAATGAACCAATTGAGAAAACGTGCGTTCATTGCTGCCTGCATGGTTTTGGCTTTTTCGTTCATAGGCGCATGCGCCGGGAGGCATCCCCTCAGAACAGCCCCTGTTGCGGAAACGGACCGGATAAGGGGTATGTTCAGGGTCATTCTCTACGGGACCGCGAGTTATGACTGGCTTGAATCAGTTGCCCTGCTTGACAGAGAAGGAGATGGATATCTTCTTGAGCCATATGCTCCTGATTTTAATTATCGGGTTCTGCAAAATGTGGATGATGAAAATGCAATCGATGAAGCTATCCACTTTATCAGTGCTCACCAGGATTATTATGCCTTTGCAACGAAGAAGATCCTGGCTGAAGACGGAAAGACAATTGGATATGAGATAAAGCCGACTTACTATCCCTTTGTCTATGGATTCAGGGAAGTTCTTGATGTTGATTACTTCCTTCTGGAAAACGGTACCGTGAAAGTGACAATCGAAGTAATTCCTCCGGTTAGAGAGCTTTTTTTGGGTGGTGATGATCCTGGCATATCATTTCAGTAAGAGTGCATAGTTGCCGGAAACCCGATACCCCTGCTACACACTGTCCCTGCGTGCAAAGCAGTAATTTGCCTTCCCGAATCTTCCGTAATGGACAGGGTATCACGACCTGGCAGAATTCCGGTAGCGCTGACAAAGTTCATATCCTCTTGGATTTCCTATGTCAAATATCCGTCCGGGTAATCTGCAGGCGAGAAGTTCCTGTTCCTGAAGCATTACGTTACGAAAGTATATATCAGTAAACTCTCCTGTCTTGGCTGATTCCCGTGCTTTCTCAATATATTCAAAGATGTGCGGATAAACAATAAAAATGCCACAGGATCTGAGCTCGCCTCTGAATCGGGGAATAAAATACCCATCTCCCTTTGGATAAAAGTGCTTGATGGTATAAATATCACCTGTAACGTGGCTGAGCCTTACTCGTCCTGAATTGCCGATTCCCTCCACATAGTCATTGCTGACCGTGAAAAGAGCGGTAACATCTTTTTTATAATGACCGAAAACAGACTTTAGAATGAGTAATGCTCCTGGAGCAGGAAAGTAGATGTTATCGGGATACATAACAGCAAGGACTTCATGGCCCACGAAATCTCTTGCGAGGCTCAGTGCATCTGCTTCACCAAGAGGCTTTTGCTGATAAAGAAATGTGATGCTGCACTGTCCTATCGTTGTGTCAATCTTTTCATCCAGATGCGGGAACATACTCTGTCGGAATTTTCTATCTTCGAAATACCTGCGAATATTCTCTTTTTCCTTGCTGATAATAATTACAAGCTTTTTGAGGCCGGCGGACAGACCTTCCTGAACTGCATAGTGTATGGCAGGTATACCATTAATAGGAAGCATTTCTTTGGGTGTATCAGGATATGCCGGCCTCATTCTGGTACCGAGACCTGCTGCGGGGATCACGAGATAACGTGGTTCTTCCAATGAGCGCCTCCTGGATTTTGCATAATATAAGAAAAAATCATATTAAATTGTATCAGAGCACTGAAGGAATTGTTGAGGTATTTCCAAATAAGTAATATAGTGTATGGAGAAGCACTATAGAGGAAGGGTATTTTCACCATGAAGAGAAGTGTTTTCTTATCACGTGCAGTCTTCGTAATATACCTATTCATTTCGCATGTGCCCCAGGGAGTGCTTGCTCAGGACGACATCATTGACGTGGAAACGATCGTTGATAAGGTAGATAAGCTCTATAGGAGCAAAACGAGTCAGGGGCAGCTAGAAATGACGATTAATACGGAAAACTGGTCGCGCACACTAAAAATGGACATGTGGAGTGAAGGAATGGAGAAGACCTTCATATATATAACGTATCCGAAAAAGGATGCGGGCATTGCGACACTCCGAATAGAGAATGAAATGTGGAACTATTTCCCGAAGATCAACAAGGTTATGAAGATTCCACCCTCAATGATGATGAGTTCATGGATGGGCTCTGATTTTACGAACGATGATCTGGTCAAAGAAAGCTCACTATTGAGAGATTATCATTACCGGCTTCTTACGGATGAAGATCAAGATCCTGACTATTATTATGTTGAACTAACACCGAAAAAGGATATTCCTACTGTATGGGGTAAAATCATCATGATTGTAAGAAAGAAAGACTATATACCGGTACAGGAAATTTATTACGATGAAAAAGGGAAGAAAATACGAGAGATGAATTTCAAGGAGATAATCGTCTTTGGCAGCCGGAGCATTCCCTCTGTAATCGAACTGGTGCCACTGAACAAAAAAGATAAAAAAACTGTTATTAGATACAAAACATTACTCTTTGATGAAGAGCATGATAAGGAAACTTTTACTCTCAGGCAGTTACGGAAAAGAAGATAGAAGCTCGGGAAATAATGATCCGGGGGTGTACACTGCGTGGCACATGACATAAAGTGATTATTCCGCGAATAGCATTTCGCAATATATTCCGTCACAGGAGGCGGTCTTTTCTTACCGGCCTTATGATGGCAGGGGGATGCATCCTCTTCGCGGTATTCATAGGCATGGTAGACGGAAGCTACGGCAATCTTATTGACATGTTTACCCGTGACCACACAGGACATATACAGATTCACCGTATGGGTTATCTGAATAGGCCCTCGATCTACCGGATCATCACGGACCCTGAAACTGCCGGAGAAAAAATATCCCATCTTACTGATGTAACAGCGTGGGCACCGCGCATATATACCCCGGCGCTTGCGTTCGCCGGGACGAAAACGAGCGGCGTGTCAGTGACGGGAATTGATCCACTTCGTGAGGCGAAGACTACAAGGATAACAACAAAGATCAGGAAGGGGAGGTTTCTGACCCGGGACCCGCTGTACGAAATAATCATTAGTGACCGGCTATCACGGCTTCTGAACATTAGTCTCGGTGATGAGATTGCGCTGATTGCGCAAGGCATCGATGGATCTATAGCTAATGACCTTTTTACGGTCGTCGGCATAACAGGGATGAAAGGAGCCGCTAACGAGGGATCGACCTGTTATATGCATATAGAGCGCGCACGGCAATTTCTTTCAATGCCCGGAGGTGTCCATGAGATTGCAGTGATACTGACGGATCATGCAAAAACGCTCAGTACAGTAGACATAATTCGTCGGGAATTGAACGTTGACATACTTGAGGTACATCCATGGCAGGATGTTGAACAACAATTCTACAGGGCTATGAAGGCGGACATGAAAGGAAACTGGATTACCATCATAGTCTTTACGATTATTATAGCCATTGGGGTACTTAATACGGTACTTATGGTCATTCTTGAGCGGACAAGAGAGTTTGGCGTAATGCGCGCACTCGGCACCCGTTCACGCCAGATATTCGTGCTGATAGTACTTGAAACAGTGTTTCTTTCTTTTTTGAGCATCGTATTCGGTACTGCGGGAGGAATTCTGGCAAACTGGCTGCTGTCCGTGCACGGCATTACCCTTTCTCAACCAATAGACTGGGGAGGATTCCTCTTTGACACCATAACGGCTAAAGTTACGATACGGTCGATAGTGATCCCGATCGCGGTCATTGTGGGCACTGCCATTGCTGTCAGCATTCCGCCTGCTGTCAGGGCGGCACGGATACGACCGGTTAAGGCTTTGAGGTCCGTATGAAGCTTCTGATTAAGCTCGCCTGGAGAAACGTGCTCAGAAACAAAAGACGAACCGTACTCTCAGGACTTGCCGTTGGTATCGGACTTGCATCAATGATATTTGTCGATGCGCTCACGGCCGGCATGCTCGAGAGTATGATAAAAACGGCAACGGACACACTTCTTGGCCATGGACAGATTCATGCAGATGGGTTCAGGGATACGTTAGCGGTTGAAAAGACTATAAAAGATTCGGAAACCTTGCTAAACAGCCTTCATTCAGATGATGCGCTTTCGGCGTTTTCGCCGAGAACCGTTTCCTATACAATGCTCAGTTCAACAGCTGGATCGGAGGCGGTTCTGTTATACGGAATAGCACCGGAGACAGAGCGAAATATATCCGTATTGGATGAAGCAATACAGAAGGGTGCGTACCTCGAGTCCAGTGACGACGATATCATTCTTATTGGTTCCAAAACAGCCGAAATTCTGGAGGTATCAGTGGGAGACCGAATGGTAATTACCGTAGCCCGTGCATACACAGGGGAACTCTCGCAGGATATGTTCAGAGTGGGGGGAATATTCCATATGGGAATTCGGGAGGTAGATCAGGGTCTTGCATATATTAGTATCGATAAAGCCAGGAAGCTGCTTGGCCTCGGCACAGCGGTACATGAGATAGCTCTAAGGTTCAAGAGCCTTGAGATGGCCGGTGATTCTTCTCTGCCCTTCTGGAAAAGATATTCAGGAAACGGCAATGAGGCGATCGGGTGGCGTGAGCTGGTACCACAACTGGACAGCGTTATCAAGATGTCCGCGGTATCAACAGGAATCACGATGTTTCTGGTGTTCGGCATCGTTGCCCTAAGCATTATGAACTCCCTCTTTATGTCCCTCTATGAAAGAATGTTCGAGTTTGGTATTCTCAGGGCAATAGGTACGAGGCCCGTACGACTTGCTTCAATAATACTGCTCGAAGCAGTTTCACTGTCATGGATAAGCATTCTCATCGGAGTCATGTTGGGATACGGGGTAATCCAGTTTTTTTCTGTTTACGGAATAGATTATAGAGGAATTGAATTTGCTGATATAACTATCACAGAATTTCTCTATCCTGTTATGAATATCAAGCAGTTTACGGTCTTTCCGTTCGTAATCATGCTCTTTTCCATAATTGCGGCAGTTTATCCAGCGGTATTCGCGGCGAGACTTACCCCCGCCCATGCCATGCGGAGGAGCATGTAAAGAGGAGGTTCCGGATGTCGGAAGAGATTATCGCAGTTAAAAATATCACAAAAATTTATGGTACAGACGGAGTCGAAATTCATGCGCTCAGGTCTCTGAACCTCACGATACGGCGAGGTGAGTTTACCGCTATTGCGGGCCCCTCCGGTTCTGGCAAAACCACTCTCCTCAATATCATAAGCGGCCTTGATAGACCCAGTGAGGGAAAAGTTATGCTGGCCGAGAGACTGTTGAGTGATATGAAAGGCAATGAACTTTCCGACTATCGCAGAGACCATATCGGGTTTATTTTTCAGTCTTATAATCTTATCCCGGTGCTGTCGGCCAGAGAAAACATTGAATATATTATGCTGCTCCAGGGTATCGGCGAAGATGAACGGCACTCGCGGGTTAGGTCAATATTGAAAGAAGTTGGTATGGAGGATATGGGAGAACGAAGACCGGATCAACTCTCTGGCGGACAGCAGCAGCGCGTTGCTGTTGCACGGGCTATGGTTACAGAGCCGGAAATCATACTCGCGGACGAGCCTACTGCTAATCTTGACTCCTCAACCGGTGCAGCGCTCCTTGGCATGATGCGGGAACTGAATGAAAGAAAAAACATGACATTTCTGTTTTCTACGCACGATCCGATGATCATGGAACGAGCGAAACGGCTCGTCATCTTAAAGGATGGACAGGTAGCACGCGATGAGACAAGAGAATAAGGGGGAAAGCTCAGCAGCACGATTCAGAGCATACTCATTCGGATGTTTTCTTCTTTTTTTGGTTTTTTCCCTGCTTCCGGCTGTTGTTCCGGCTGATGAAAGCAGACCGAAGGTACATGGATATGTCAAAACGATTCTGACCCTCAATGATTTTAGCGGCTCTGATGTTTTAATCGCCGGAAATACTCTGGAAGACAGACCGGAAGTTGCCTGGACCTCAATCACTACTCTCAGATTAAGCCTCTTCTGGCAACGTGGTGAATCAGCCTCGGCTGAGCTTGCATATGAACTCATCCCCCGCATTCAGGATGATTCAGTAGAGTCTTTTTTTGCCCTTCAGGCTGCAAATCCGCTGACGTACCGGGCGATTGATTTTAGCGAAGAAATAACAGTTACGGGCGATGCCAGTTCCCTGAACATTTTTCAAAATCTGGACCGGGCATTTGTAACATTATCTCCTTCATTCGGTGATATCTCTATCGGGCGTCAACCTGTTGCTTTTGGATCAGCACGCTTTATCAATCCGACGGACATCTTCACATCATTCAGTTATATAGAGCTGAACAATGAAGAAAGAATTGGAGTTGACGCGATGAGGGTCAGGGTGCCGGTGGGTGCACTGGGAGAACTTGACGCAGGGACTGTGTTTGGAGATGATTTTAGACTGACTGAGAGCGCGGCTTTTCTGAGAATGAGATTGCCGGTGCTCGGCATGGATTTTTCCCCTCTCGCTATCTTGTTCAAGGAAAATGTGCTGCTGGGTGTTGATATTGCCACGTCGATAGGAGGGGCGGGATTCTGGTTTGAAGGCGCGTATACATTCGCAAATCTTGCTGATCATCATGAGGCGGATCAGGATTATATGCGGCTCTCTACAGGATTTGATTACAGCTTTACCGATACACTCTATGCCTCCATAGAATACCACTATAACAGTGCAGGCAGCTCTGATCCTGATGACTATGACGAAATCCTCAACGGCCTTGAAAAAGAAATAGCCTATACAGAAGGCGCGGTATATCTTCTCGGCTCTCATTACATAGCCCCTAGTTTTACCTGGCAGGCATCGCCTCTTATGTCATTCAGTTCCAGAGTCCTCTTTAACTGGGGAGATCGCTCGCTCCTGTTTTTCCCGGATATTCAGTACAGCATCTCAGATAATGCCGTACTCGAAGCAGGTGCGTTTATCAGCGTGGGAAGCGAATCTGATATTGTTATTAACAGATACAGTGGCTCTGCCGTTGTATCGGCTGAATCGGAATTTGGCCTTTACCCTGATACCTATTTTATTTCAGCACGAATATATTTTTAGTGAATCATAACGTTGTCATCTGCTACACACCCGACCCAAGCGCTCGGTCAAGATTAAATGCAGCACTGATCATGGCAAGGTGCGTAAAGGCCTGGGGAAAATTTCCAAGGGCT
>JBFGJU010000002.1:0-31558 GCA_041577035.1 Thermodesulfovibrionales bacterium
GTTAAAGACATAACAGCTGAAATCGATAAAAAGATTCGTGAGGAAGATGCGGCATACACCAAACGGGTATTTCATGCTGTTTCGTATTCACCGACTGAAGCACCGGATAATGAATTTCCTCTGTCACTCGTTACCCGGGATGTGCTGCAGCATTCCGGCACCATGTCAACCCGTTCAAAAGCCCTTGATCTGGTTGTTTCAGAGGCGATTCTCGAGATAAGCGAGGATGATGCAAAGAAATATGGCATCAACGATAACAGCCATGTCAAAATCTCTTCGAGACAGGGATCAGTGTATCTCAAGGCCAGGATTTCCGATGCTCTTCCTGAGGGAACGGCCTTTACGTCACTTCATTTTCCTCATGGCCGGGTTAACGCGCTTACGTCACCATCAGAAAACGGCGTATCACGTATGAATGCAGTAAAGATTGAAGCCGTGAAGATATAGTCTCCGGGAATATATCCGTCACATCTATCATCGGCAAGAAGATGAATAATTATCTCAATGCGGAGATCTGCACGATGGGAGCCCTGTGCGTAAGAAACAAGAACTCTGTCACAGAACGAACGCCTCTTGTGCCCTGAGCATCCGCATTTTCAAGGGTTCATTCCATCTGGTTCAGGATCAAAAAAAGCTCTGACAAACGGATTGTGTAATATAAGAGATAGATTCGTGTACAATAAAAGTTGCGTTCTGGAAAGCATTCCAAAGAACGTAATCATCAAGAATAGTGCGGTTAAAACAAGGTAATGAACAGTGATCCCCTACAAAGACGATAATCCAACAACAATCGTTCCATTCATAACAATTAGTATATTAGCCGCCAACATATTCGTGTTTATCGTTCAGATAATGTCAGGATCCGACGGCAGAGCGATTGTATATGCTTTCGGCGCCATCCCGAGCAATATCGTGACCTTAGAATCTCAACAGCCTATTCATCCGATACTTACCATATTCTCGTCGATGTTTATGCACGGCGGATTGTTTCACCTTGGTGGCAATATGCTGTATCTCTGGATCTTTGGTAATAATATAGAGGATAAACTTGGTCATACAAAATTTCTCATCTTTTATATTGTATGCGGAATCATCGCAGCACTTTCTCACACCATAACCGCACCGCATTCCGATATACCCATGATAGGGGCAAGCGGCGCTGTATCGGGAGTTCTTGGAGCATACATCCTTCTGTTTCCGTTGGCAAAAGTCCATACTCTCATCTTTCTTGGGTTTTTTATACAGGTTATCAGGATACCTGCCTTGATAGTTATCGGGTTTTGGGCTATTATACAGATTGTGAATGGCCTGATGAGTACCGGAATGCTCAATAAAGGTGGGGTTGCCTGGTTTGCTCATATTGGCGGATTCGTGGCCGGACTCGCTGTCATAAAAGTATGGGTATGGAGGAAACATAGGACGTGATTGTTATATGCCCAAAATGTAAGATAAAACTGAAAGTTGATGATGCAAAAATTGCCCCGCAGGGCACACGGTTTAAATGTCCGAAATGCAGTATCACTCTCCTCGTAAAAAAACCGGTCCCCGCTGCAAAAAAAGACCTCGATAAGAAAACCATTCTTGTCGCTCATGCAGATCCTGCAACGGCAGAAAGTATTCAGTCCATACTGACGTCAGAGGGATATAGAGTAGTTTTATCTCATGACGGGATTGACGCAATGGCAAAGGCATTAAGAGATTGTCCGTATTTAGCAATTATTGATATTGCATTACCGAAAATCTTTGGGTTTGAGCTCTGCAAGCGGTTCAAAACGCGGACTGAACTGGAAGATATGAAGTGCATACTGTTGACATCCGTTTACGACAAAACAAAATACAGACGTGAACCATCCTCGCTCCATGACGCTGATGCATACATAGAAGAGCATTCGATAACTGAAGATCTGGTCGGCACTGTTAACAGGATCTCTGCACCGTCAAAAGAAACAGGAGACAAGCCTGCAGATTCTGTGTCAGACAGTGTAGATACCCGCCAGACGCCGGCAACAGACAAACCCGCCTTTTCACCGGTTGCGCCTGCTCCTGAAAAACCCGTTTTTTCCGACCAGCAGCCTGTTGACGAGGCGTCTGAAAAGGCATTGCGGCTTGCGCGGACTATCATTAATGATATATATCTCTATAACACGGAACGGGTAAATAATTCATTAAAAACAGACTCATTTCATACAGAATTCGCATCAGAGCTGAGAGAAGGCCTCAGGCTCTATGAGAGCAGGATTCCTGATGAGGTGAGGAGTCAGGGCGATTTCTTTAATTCGGCTATAGATACCTTTCTCACTACAAAGAAGAAGCAAATAGGCTGATTTGTTTGAAAAACTGCGTTTTTTTAAGGAAATAATAAATATTTAGACTTTTTCTCCTTTTTCCCCCAATTTAGAAAACTTGCTTTATTCCGGCTTTTTTCTTAGTATATTAGCACTCACTCGCAGTGAGTGCTAATAATCCCAAAAAATTTGGAACAAGGAGATAAGAAAGGAGACGTGCGAATGAAATTCAAACCGCTTAAGGACAGGGTGTTTGTAACATATTCTGAAGAGGGGGAAAAAACTGCTGGCGGTATCTATATCCCGGAAGCCGCAAAAGAGAAACCCCAAAAGGGTGTAGTTAAAGCCATTGGCTCAGAAGTGAAAGAAATTAAGGTTGGGAATGCTATTCTTTTTGACAAATATTCGGGATCAAAAGTAAACATTGACAATATCGAATATTTAATAATTAAAGAGGAAGACGTCCTCGGTATTATTGAATAACAGAACATTAAAATAAAAAGGAGGAATCAAAAAATGGCAAAACAGCTTCTATTTGGTGAAGCAGCGAAAAGAAAGATACTGGAAGGCATCGGCACTCTGACTGACGCGGTTAAAGCGACTCTCGGTCCGAAAGGCAGAAATGTTATTATCGACAAAAAATACGGTGCTCCGACAATAACGAAAGATGGAGTGACCGTCGCAAAAGAGATTGAATTGGAGGATCCGTACGAAAATATGGGCGCTCAGCTTGTCAGAGAGGTGGCGAGCAAGACATCTGACGTGGCCGGTGACGGAACGACAACCGCGACCGTTCTTGCCCACTCCATGTATACCGAAGGTATGAAGCACGTTGTGGCCGGATCAAACCCCATGGAAATTAAAAGAGGCATTGAAAAGTCAGTTGACGTGGTAGTGGAAGAACTCAAGAAAATCAGCAAAACCGTCCAGGACAAAAAAGAGATAGCGCAGGTTGGCACCATCTCGGCGAATAATGATCCCACAATAGGCGAACTGATCGCAGACGCGATGGACAAGGTCGGCAAAGACGGCGTTATAACGGTCGAGGAAGCTAAAAGCATGGCAACGTCTCTGGATGTTGTTGAAGGCATGCAGTTCGACAGGGGGTATACGTCCCCGTATTTTGTCACTGACCCTGACCGGATGGAGTGCAATCTCGAAGATGTCTTTATCCTTATTCACGAAAAGAAAATCTCGGCAATGAAGGACCTGCTTCCGATCCTCGAACAGACAGCCAAGATGGGGAGACCGCTCCTTATTATTGCGGAAGAAGTAGAGGGTGAAGCCCTTGCAACTCTTGTCGTAAACAAATTGAGAGGAACGCTTCAGGTATCCGCGGTGAAAGCCCCGGGTTTTGGTGATCGGCGTAAGGCTATGCTCGAAGATATCGCCATTCTCACCGGGGGTACCATGATATCAGAGGACCTTGGTATTAAACTGGAAAGCATTAAAATTGAAGATCTCGGCCGGGCCAAGAAGATCACGATTGACAAGGAAAACACGACGATTGTTGAGGGTTCCGGAGATCAGGATAAAATTCAGGGACGAGTGAAGCAAATCAAGGCGCAGATTGAGGAGACGACCTCAGATTATGACCGGGAAAAGCTTCAGGAGCGTCTTGCGAAAATAGTTGGCGGTGTTGCCGTCATCAATGTCGGAGCCGCGACTGAAACCGAAATGAAAGAGAAAAAGGCACGTGTCGAAGACGCTCTGCATGCAACAAGAGCTGCTGTTGAAGAAGGCGTAGTCCCTGGAGGCGGCGTAGCCCTGTTACGAGCCATCGCAGGACTTGATAAACTCAAGCTCGAAAATCATGACCAGAATGTAGGAGTTGCTATCGTGAAAAGAGCTCTTGAAGAACCGATTCGTCAGATTGTGAACAATACGGGACTTGAAGGATCTGTCGTCGTCGAAAAGGTAAAGAACGCAAAAGAAACCAACTACGGATTCGATGCAAATGCCGAGGATTATGTCGAAATGATGCAATCCGGGATTATAGATCCAACAAAGGTTACCAGATATGCTCTTCAGAATGCCGCTTCCGTTGCTGCACTTATGCTGACGACGTCTGTCATGATTACGGACATTCCTGAGGAAAAACCGGAAATGCCGGCAATGCCACCTGGTGGCGGAATGGGCGGCATGTATTAATTAACACAGCAGCAACAAATATGAAAAGAGAGCGGAGACAGACGCCGCTCTCTTTTTTTTACGTTTCCTGCATATATGATCTCGAGATCGCGTTTTCGTTTTAACGAGACCATGCTATCGAATGAAGAGGATCAATGATCTCTTCAGAGATGTGCGCCCTAAATACCGGCAGGCAGACACGAAAATTCAAAGGAATTTATTCATTAAGTCCTGCTAAGAAGGATTCTAAAGCTGCGCACATATGTGCATGGTATGGGGTTTACATTTGAATACGGCTTCTGGCATCCTAAAAAATATGAAGAAAAATCTGCTAATAATAGCTTTCTGTATCGTTGCTATCTTTGCACTTCATATTACTGTGGAGCTTTTTATGCCGGCACAGGGAAGAGATACCTACCATGAGATAGAAATTCCCCAAAAAACGACTTTCAGAGAGGCAGTTGATATCCTTGCAGATGCTAAGCTCATCAGAGATAAGAATATTTTTCTTGCGTTAGGCAGAATATCCGGAATAGACAAGAAATTAAGCCCGGGCTTCTATTCGATATGGGGTACCATGAGCCCATTCGCTATATTTGAGGCTCTCCGTGATGGACAGATAATAGAATATAAACTAAGAGTAAGGGAAGGAGATTCAATATTTGACATAGCGGATACATTTGCAGAGATAGGTCTGCTATCAAAAGGCGATTTTATTGAACTGTCAAAGGATCCTCATTTCCTGTCTCGCTATAATATCGAATCGGAAAGTATCGAGGGATATCTTTATCCCGATACCTATAAGGTACCAAAGGGCATCGGTGCGATCGAGACCATAGGAATGATGATTAACCGGATGCGTGAACAATATTCTGATCAGCTTCTGGCACGTACTGAAGAGCTTGGCATGACCGTTAATGAAATTTTAACGCTTGCGTCAATAATCGAAAAAGAAGCCGTGCTGGACTCTGAAAGAGCGCTCATATCAGCTGTATACCATAACAGGCTTAATATGAAAATGAAACTCCAGGCTGACCCTACTGCCATCTATGGGGTCAAAAGTTCCAGGAAAAGAATAACACGGGCCGATCTTCTCCGCAAAACCCCTTATAATACATATGCCTTTAAAGGACTTCCTCCCGGACCTATCGCATCACCCACTGTTGAGTCTATTGTGGCAGCCCTCTACCCCGCAAATGTCTCTTATCTTTATTTTGTGTCGAAAGATGATATCAGGCATCATTTTTCGACAACCGGTAAAGAGCATCTCAATGCCGTCCGATTCTACCGCAAAAAAAGAAAAGAGCTTGAGGATGAGACGGCTGTTTCTGAACCAGATGACAATACGTCGTAGAAAAACCAGAAAAATACATATCGGCACTGTCCCAATCGGCGGAGGAAGCCCGATCGCTGTTCAGTCAATGACAAAGACTGATACCAGAAACATCCGTTCTACCATAAAACAGATTCGTTTTCTTGAATCCAAGGGATGTGAAATAGTCCGGATAGCAGTGCCGGATAGGCAGGCAGCGGAATCTCTGGGACAGATCAAGAAATCAGTTGCCATACCGATTATTGCAGACATTCATTTCGACTGGAGATTGGCCCTTGAATCACTACGGCAGGGAGTCGATGGATTGCGGATCAACCCCGGAAACATTGGTGCCCGCTGGAAAATAGAAGAGGTGATAGCAGCGTGCAAGGATAGAAAGATCCCGGTTCGTATCGGAGTTAACGCCGGCTCTCTCAGCGGAAAAGTGCTCAAGAAGTACAAACACCCAACTCCTCATGCGCTCGTTGAGAGTGCTGCAGAACATATAGAAATACTGGAACGTCTGAGGTTTAAAGACATCAAAATTTCTCTCAAGGCATCAAATGTTCCAACAACAGTTGATGCTTACCGTCTGTTTTCCAAACAATTTTCTTACCCACTTCATATCGGGGTATCAGAAGCAGGACCGCTTCAAACGGGAACCGTTAAGAGTGCTGTGGGGTTGGGCATACTGTTATCAGAGGGAATAGGGGATACGATCAGGGTCTCCCTTACAGCAGATCCAGAAGAAGAGGTGCGGGTTGCCTATGAGATCCTCAAATCACTGCGCATCAGAGAAAGAGGGGCAAATGTTGTATCTTGTCCTACATGCGGAAGATGCGAATTCGATATTCAAGCGATTGCATCTGCCGTTGAAGATAATTTAGAGAATGTCAGCAGGCCAATCACCGTTGCTGTAATGGGATGCATTGTTAATGGGCCGGGAGAAGCACGGGAAGCTGATATTGGCATTGCAGGAGGAAAACAAAAGGGTATTCTTTTCAAAAAGGGGAAAATAGTGAGGAGAGTAAGCCGCAAGAATCTGCTCAGGGAGCTCATGCGTGAAATTGATACGGTATGAGGAAACAGGATAGCTAAAAATCATGGATTCAGCATCATGGAAATTATAAGGATCCCGAGAATCGTTCAGGATACCTGCAAGCAGTACACTTCGAAGGGGCGTACGATAGGTTTCGTGCCGACTATGGGGGCCCTCCACGAAGGGCATCTGAGCCTTATACGAAGGGCAAAAGACGAAAACGACATCACAGTCGTAAGCATATTTGTCAATCCTGCACAGTTTGGCCCTTCAGAAGACTTTGAAGAATATCCACGGCCTATGGAGGAAGACATCGGGACGGTACGCAATGAGGATGTTGATCTGCTCTTTCTTCCCGATACATCATCCATGTATTCGGGGCTGTATGTGACATACATCACTGTTGAAACACTTTCTGATAAACTCTGTGGTGCTTTCAGACCCGGACATTTCAGGGGTGTCTCGACAGTCATAACAAAACTCTTCAATATTGTCAGCCCTACCAGGGCCTATTTCGGCCAAAAAGATTACCAGCAGGCGGTCATCATTAAACAGCTGGCTCTCGATCTCAACTTTGATATAGACATTATCATATGTCCCACAATACGGGAAAGAGATGGTCTTGCTCTCAGTTCTCGGAATGCCTTTCTGACTGAAGAACAGCGTACAGCAGCTTCTGTTCTATATAAAGCTCTTATCAAGGCGTCTGACATAATCGAATCAGGCGTCTCAAATGCTGAACAGATCCGGGAAGTCATGCATACCGTACTATCTGAAGAAGGCGCTATTACGGAAACAGATTATGTGGTTGTCTGTGATCCTGATACTCTTGATGATGTATCTGAGATTGGACGTAACGCACTCCTTGCCGTTGCTGCACGAATAGGAGATACCCGGCTGATAGACAATATTCTGATTAAATTATAAAAAATATGCAGAGTATTCTTGTTTAACAGACAGCCTGCAGGAAATTGCACAGAGCAGCTCAATCAAGTTCCTCCAAAAAAGACTGCTCGCCTATAATATTGCTGTCTTCAAGCAACAGGTCGTCCGTAATTTCAGTAAAGACATATCTGGAAAGTCGTGGCTTAACGTCCTCAGGGACGTCAAGGAAGATAATGCCCATCCCTGGCTCAGATTCAATATCATGGGATATTCTGGTCACATAAACGACCTTGCCTTTCAGCTCAACAGGATCCTCATCATCGATAGGAAACCAGAGATGCATTTCAGTCCCAATATTAAAAGGAGCAACTGTCCTTAAAAATATACCTTTATCGGAAATGTTCGAGCCGAGAAGTTCGCGACGTTCATTCTCGCAATCGATTACAACCTTTAATCGTGACTGAACCCGCATGGATTTCCGCCTGTTAGTTCCCTTCCGTTCAATTTTCATGCAACTCCGAATAGCCTTGTAAAATTCAGAGATGTCCACCGGCTTCTCTAAAAAATAGCAGCAGCCGAGATCTTTGAGCTCTTTTTTTGTTGATCCATATGCCGTAACCACAATCACCGGAGTATTCTTGAGCTCTGTATCTTTACGAATCATGCTGAGGAATGAGGCGCCATCTATCTTCGGCATCATATAATCAAGCACAATAACTGACGGCTTTTTATCCTTGGCGGTCTTCAATGCTTCCAGTCCGTCTTTAGCTACATAAACCTTGTATCCAAAACGTTTGACTAAGAGCCCGATATACATCAAAAAGGTCTGGCTGTCGTCTGCGAGCAGCACGGATTCAGAAGATTCTTCAGTCATATACGTTACGCCTCCAGGTAAAAAGCATTAAATATAATGAGCACATAAAAAAAGAAGATGCGCCGTTCTTTACATCAACTCTTCATATCATTTTAGTATGCCATAGATAAGGTGTCAAGACATATATATTTTATGTATGATTTTATTTTTTATATATATTCTTTACTGACGGAAAGAGGTCGATATTCGTATGAGGGAGAAAAAGAGCAGACATATATTCATCCATAAACCTGCCGGAGACGGACAGTTCAACATATGTCATCTTCGCGGCTATAGCTTCTGATTCCTGCCGCATTTCTTTAGACAGCAAACAGAGGTAGGCACCGGCGATCGACGAATTTCCCATAAATGAGAATTTTTCCTTTGGAATATCCGGGAGCATTCCGATCATAACTGCCTTTTCAACATTGATATAATTGCCGAATCCGCCAGCTATATACACACGGTCGACACTATCAAGTGAAAAACCTACTTCCTTGAGAAGAAGCGTTATGCCGGCATAGAGCGCTGCTTTGGCACGGACAATATTTTCTATATCCACTTCTGTAAGAACAATATTCCTGAATTCATCCCGGTAAAGAGAGAACTCCGGTCCTTCTTCTTCAACTACGATTCTGTCTGTTTTCAGATTCTTTACGATTTTACCCTTCTGATCAATTATTCCTGCGCGGAAAAGTTCAGAAATCGCATCGATCATGCCCGATCCGCAAATGCCGGAAGGACGGGTACTGCCGATTATTTCCAGCGAAGCTTCATATGTAGAAGGATTTATCACGACCGTCTCTATGGCCCCTTCTGTTGCCCTCATCCCATGCCTGATGCCACTGCCTTCAAAACATGGCCCCATCGAGCATGCCGCTGTTATAAGCCATTCATTATTCCCGATAACCACCTCACCGTTTGTTCCGATATCCATAAATAAGGATATCTCAGGCCGGGTATGCATGCGTGAAGCCAATACCCCTGCCACAATGTCTCCTCCGACGTAACTGCCGACACACGGAAAAGTGTATACCGGGGCCTGCGGATTAATTTTGATCTGCGCAGATCCAGCCTTCCATGCGGGAAACGAATTAAGCGTTGGGATATAGGGTTCTTCCCTTATAAACGCGGGGTCAAGGCCCCAGAAAAGCTGGGTCATGGTCGTATTCCCGGCAATAACACAGGTATCGACATCCTCCATCCGAATATTATATTTTTCCATTATCGGTATAAGGAGATCATTCATGTCATTCATCACAGCCTGACGGAGCTCATGTAATCCTCCACCCTCAGTAGCATGAACAATTCTGGTAATAACATCGTCTCCATAACGCATTTGAGAGTTGTATGTCATTCCAACATCAACAAGTGAGCCATCTTCATAATTCACAAGATAGAGAACAACCGTTGTTGTTCCGATATCAATTGCAATTCCGTATTTATGCCTCTCTTTTTCAGATGACAGGAAAATTGCCTCGAAATTTTCTGTATACGCAAGACTCACCTTCCATCCGGCTCTTCTCAGGGCATGAGACATTCCGGAAACAAACCCGTGCGAGTATCTCATAGCGTGGATTCCCTGTCTTTCCAGGGCTTTTGTGAGCCGTTCAAGATCACTGACATTATCCTCTACTGTCGGAGGAGCAAGATCAAGGTGAATGCGCCGTACTGCCGGGGAAAGCTGTTTTTCAGCGGACATAATATAATCCAGAAGGTCTTTGGATTTTGAAACAGCTATTTTATCACCTATGACGATTCTGGATGTGTCCGGAACTTCGATAAGAACATCCTCTAGGGGAAACGCCTGGCATGCGAGGACATACTGTTCGGCTATATCCTTTTTTCTCAGCTTGCCTCGCGATTGAATGCGGCTGTTGCCTTCGATCAGTCTTACACGGCATTTTCCGCAGACCCCTTTTCCGCCACATGAAGCAACAAGATATATTCCGTTTTCCTTCAGGGTCTCAAGAATATTTGTTTCCTTTGAAACTGCAAAGGTCTTTCCGCTCGTCAGTTTTATTTCCATGAATGTACATTGTATGTTGTAAGATAACGTAAAATCAAGAAACGCCTTATACCGCGTCCTTATATAATGACAATAATCCTTCACCTGCATGTCTCACCCATATCCTTCCGCAGGTTCATGAATAGACCTCTGCTTGAAATACACATTGAAATCTTCAATAAATTTCATTAAGATGATTATGGCATGATAACTGTTTTGCCAGTGCAATCCAGGTGTCAGCTATATGAAATATAATGCTCGAGCACAAAAAAAAGAAAATACTGCTCGCAGATGACAGCTCTTCAGCTTTAATGTACCTTTCATTAGTCCTGAAAAGAATGGGATTTCATGTTATTGCTATGAAAAACGGTTCAGATATATTCAAGCATCTCGTTGCGGTAGTGCCGGATCTTATTTTGTTGGATGTTAAGACGGCTGATATGGACGGGACCACTGTCCTGCGTCACCTGAAGAGTAGCGATCAAACCGCCTCAGTTCCTGTGGTAATGACATCTAACGGAACTGATGAACAATTAATAAAGGAATGTGAATCTCTTGGAAGCGCCGGGTATCTGATAAAACCGATTCAGGTTAGTAATCTCTATCAGGCGATAGAGAACTGTATCACCTTTTCATCGGAAAGAAAAAACAGACGACATATGCGCGTCCCGTTCAACAAGAAAATACGTGTTGAATTCATTGGGATTTCGCATGAATTATATGCTGAAAGCATAGCTGAAGGAGGAGTATATATCATGAAAAAGGAGCCTTTTCCTCCGGGCTCGGAACTTGCCCTTACCATCCCGATATCAGATGGAGAAGCGCTTGCCGTAAACGGAATTGTGGTGTATGTAAAAGGAATTTTCGGCAAGGAGTCACGAGTCCCTGCCGGCATGGCAGTAGAATTCACGGATAGATCGCCTGCAATATATGAAAAACTGGAGAAATTTGTTAAGGATAGTATTGCGGGCGACGTCATTGATGATCAGGACGAGTCCATTCTGGAATAACCCAAAAGATACCCCGGGACTACAGGATAGAAACCAACCCAGTTCTTTATAGCACCTCTTAAATATCCTTTTCCTTTTATAACGGGCACTTTGATTAGTTTTCAAAAAAAACAGCCAGAGCGAGGGGCACCCTGGCTGTAAATAAGGAGGGAATTCTATATTTTTTATACCTCTATAATAAAATGCGATTATGAATGAATTATGAAGAATGGTGTTCCGATACTTTATTCCACTTCAGTTAGATTGATAGTACAAACAAAATCCCTGATCGCTAAATCAGCATGCAGCGGGACATAATCCCGATAAAAGGGCTTGGTTCAAGTATCCAAGCCCTCTCATTCTCTGGTGGAGCTGATGGGAGTCGAATGCGCCAAAGGCGCACAAGCCCATGAGGGCGATGCATTTCCCGCCTCAGGCGGGCCGAACCGTCAATTCGACTCCTCTCGCCTAAAAAAACAGCAGCTCAATCAGTCCTATGGAAATAACAAAAAGGGACTGCAACAAAAGAACAGTCCCTTGATTTTTCTGGTGGAGCTGATGGGAGTCGAACCCACGACCCCTTGAATGCCATTCAAGTGCTCTCCCAACTGAGCTACAGCCCCTTAAAACAGTTGTCAGCTCACAGTAAAAAATAAAGCAGAGAACTCTAAACTGTCTTTAAAATAACATATCCTTTTCTCTCATTTCCATCGGGGTGCAAAGGAAAACAGCGGATTGCTCGGATGCTTATTCCTTACACTTCAAACGCATCCTGTATATGCTCAATGTGCTGCTCGCCATGCTCAAAATGAATACTGAGTACATCAAAACGGGCTGGCAACTCCTTTTTGAATCGCTTCATATAGCTCAAAGCAACTTTACGGATTTTTTCTCTTTTTTTGGGGTGAACCGCCTCGAAGGGATAACCAAACGCAATATCAGATCGTGCCTTCACTTCAACAAAAACAATGGCGTGCCTGTCCTTAGCTATAATATCAACTTCTCCGAATACCGTCCTGAAATTCTTCTCAACTATCGCATAGCCCTTCTTTTTCAAAAACGAAATCGCGAGATCTTCTCCCTGTTTCCCTAACCTGTTCATTCCAGTCCTTCTATCTCTGCCGGCCGCATTCCTTCCAGCCTTAAGAGAAGCTTGGGAATACCCTCGATGTCATTTACGTCTTTCTGACAGAGCATCTTGAGGAGTTCCCTGATAGTGGCATGTGTTTCCCAATGTCCTTTGAGATTGCTGGTTAACGATTTTTGAAGGGATTCACCCTGCGTATCCCAGTCCATAAGAAGAATAATATTCGTAAAGTTATCTGCAATATCCTCACAGAACTCATACAGACTTTTTCCCCTATGAAACGTTATTATCTCACCGGCAATCCCAAGGCTTCTCAGAGCACGGGTATCTTTCTTCCCCTCAACAATTACCGGAAATTTCTTGTTCTCCTCAATAAGAATTTCCAATATTTCACGTATCCGGTCGGCACGCTCAATATCAGTGATGGACGGCATTTTTTTGTTGGTATTTATCATAGTGTAATATCGTACCGAATAACACTATTTATAGCAAATAAACATAAATCTTTTGATAACAATATGTTACCTAGGTATGACAATTATTGACATTACGTATATTTTCATATATTTTAGACATATGGCGGCAAAACTTGGGCGACTTTTAACAGCCTCGAGCATAATATCTGAAGACCAGTTGAAGCAGGCCCTGAACGCTCAGAAAAAAGATGGCGGGAGGCTGGGAACGAATCTGGTCAAACTGGGTTTTGTCACTGAAGATAAGCTTGTAGCATTTCTGAGCAAACAATATGGCGTTCCTGCGATTAATCTTTCTGAATACAAGATCGATCCTGCCGTACTAAAGCTGGTACCCGCAGATATGGCTAAGAAGTATTTGATTATGCCGGTGGCAAGGGTCGGGGCAACCTTGACTATTGCGATGGGTGATCCCTCAAATGTGTTTGCGATAGACGATGTGAAATTTATGACTGGTTATAATGTCGAGGTAGTTGTGTCGAGTGAAACGGCGATTATCAAAACCATATCAGAACACTATCTGGGTGCAGGTGACAGTATGCTCGCTCCTACAGGATCAAAAAAACAGCAGTCGGCTACCATTGAGGCTAAAGATTACACCTTGTCGGACGATGACATAGGATCCGCAGGCATGATGGATGAAGCATTTGATGATGGCCCGCAGGTTAATGTCGATGACTTTGACCAGATAGTCGGTAGCGCTCTGGACGGCGTTGATGTTCTTGAAGAACAAGAAGATACAGAAGTCGTAAAAGACGTCGAGGCTCCAATCGTAAAGCTGGTCAATGGAATCTTTGTAAATGCAATAAAAACAGGAGCCAGCGATATCCATTTAGAGCCGTATGAAGCGTCTCTTCGAGTGCGATACAGGGTTGATGGTGTCATGTATACCGTGATGAACCTGCCAACCAAAATCAGGGCAGCCCTGACGTCGAGGGTCAAAATCATGTCAAAACTCGATATTGCCGAAAGAAGACTCCCTCAGGACGGGCGTATTAAACTGAAGCTTGGGAAAAAACGGGAAATAGACTTTCGTGTTTCAACACTGCCGTGCCTTTTCGGGGAAAAAACCGTTTTAAGACTTCTTGATAAATCCAACCTGGAGGTCGATCTGACAAAACTCGGGTTTGAAGAGGCGGCTCTCACGGATTTTATGGAGGCCCTTACCAAACCGTATGGCATGCTGCTCGTTACCGGCCCCACAGGGAGCGGAAAAACCACGACACTGTATTCCGCCTTAAATTATCTAAATAAACCTGATACGAATATCATGACCGCAGAAGATCCGGTTGAGTATAATTTCATGGGGATCAATCAGGTTCAGGTAAAAGAAGAAATCGGGCTTACTTTTGCTTCGTCCCTTCGATCGTTCCTCAGGCAGGATCCGGATATTATCATGGTCGGGGAAATTCGTGACTTTGAGACAGCAGAAATCGGTGTAAAAGCTGCGCTTACCGGCCACCTTGTTTTGAGCACGCTCCATACCAATGATGCCCCGAGTACCATCAGCCGGCTGCTCAATATGGGTATTGAACCTTTTCTGGTCTCATCATCCGTTATCCTGATACTTGCTCAAAGGCTTTCAAGGAGAATATGTTCTCAGTGTAAAATCGAGGAAAATGTCCCAAACGCTGCTTTGCTCAAGATTGGGTTTACCGAAGAAGAAGCAAAAACAGTAAAGTGTTTTAAAGGAAAAGGCTGCCCAGCATGCAATGGATCCGGCTATAAGGGAAGGGTTGCACTCTATGAAGTTATGCTTATCAGAGACGAACTGAAAGAGCTTATCCTGGAAGGTGCTTCGTCTGCTGAACTAAAGAAAACAGCCGTTCGACTAGGAATGAAAACATTACGGATGAGCGGGTTGACAAAGGTCGCTGAAGGCGTTACATCAATGGAAGAAGTTCTGAGAGTGACCTTTGGTGATTAGAGGAGGAATTGATGGCAAGTATTTATGACCTGTTAAAAGTTATGATCGAAAAAGGAGCTTCAGATCTTCATATTACAACGGGCAGCCCGCCACGGATGAGAGTTGATGGGAAGTTGATTCCCATCGATCATGAGTCACTCGCGCCAACAGAAACAAAAGCACTCTGTTACAGCATCTTAACGGATGCTCAGAAGCATCGTTTTGAAGAAGAGAATGAGCTTGACCTCTCTTTTGGTGTTAAAGGCCTCAGTAGATTCAGAGGAAATGTTTTTATGCAGAGAGGTGCTGTTGCAGGTGCGTTCAGGACGATCCCTTTCGAAATCAAAACATTCCAGGAACTTGGCCTGCCTGAAATTGTAAATGAGCTGGTAAAAAAACCGCGAGGGCTTATTCTGGTAACAGGCCCTACGGGAAGTGGGAAATCTACAACTCTTGCGGCAATGATTGACAGGATTAATGCTGAACGCCAAGACCACATTATAACGGTAGAGGATCCTATTGAATATCTTCACGGGCATAAAAAGTCGCTCATTAACCAGCGTGAAGTCAATGCTGATACTGTCTCGTTTAAAGCTGCTCTCAGATATATACTTCGACAGGATCCCGATGTCGCGCTGATCGGTGAAATGAGAGACCTTGAAACAATCGAAGCGGCACTGACTGTTTCAGAAACAGGTCATTTGACCCTTGCGACGCTCCATACAAATTCCGCTGTCCAGTCTATCAACCGTATTATTGATGTCTTTCCACCTCATCAGCAGGAGCAGATCAGGACACAACTATCTTTTGTCCTTGAAGGCATTCTTTCACAGCAGCTTATCGCCAAGAAATCAGGAAAAGGACGGGTGCTTGCCATTGAATTGATGGTGCCGACTCCTGCAATTAGAAACCTTATCCGGGAAGACAAAATTCACCAGATTTATTCAATGATGCAGACAGGGCAGTCACGCTTTGGCATGCTGACGATGAATCAGACATTATTTGACTTGTATACAAAAGGACATATTTCTTATGAAGATGCTGTTGGCAGGTCGCCGGTATCTGAGGAAATAATCACAATGCTCCAGAAAGCAACTGCAGCAAGCTCTGGGCGCAGGAGGTGATGGTACAATGGCAGAGGTTTTTCAGTGGTCAGGCAGAACCAGCAAAGGAACAATTGAATCAGGAGAAATTTCTGCTGATTCCAAGAACGACGTTGCATCTCAACTCAGAAAACGCAACATTGTTCCGACAGCAATTAACCCGAAAGCGAAAAAATCCTCTTTTTTGAGTCTCTCACTCGGCGGGAGGGTGAAAGACAAGGATATTGTCATTTTTACACGGCAGTTTGCCACCATGATAGATGCCGGGCTTCCTCTTGTCCAGGCACTGGACATACTCTCGACGCAGGTTGAAAACAAGACCCTTGCCAGTACACTTGCTGTCGTTAAGGGCGACGTGGAAGGAGGGTCGACCTATGCAGATGCCCTTAGAAAACACCCGCGGGTATTTAACGAACTCTACGTGAATATGGTTGCTGCTGGAGAATCTGGCGGTATACTCGATACCATTTTAAACAGGCTGGCCACGTACATTGAAAAAGCCATGAAGCTGAAAAAGAAAGTCAAAGGAGCGATGATATATCCAATTGTGGTATCAACGATTGCAGTGCTCGTTATCGCGATTATTATGATTTTCGTTGTGCCTACATTTGCAAAAATGTTCGCTACGCTTGGAGGAGAACTCCCCCTGCCGACAAAGCTGATCATGGGTATAAGCAATTTTCTTGCTGGATGGGGTGGCTTTATCCTGCTCATGTTATTGATCGGCTTTATTATATTCTACACTCAGATTAGAAGAACAGAGAAAGGAAAGGCCGTAACAGACAAGATATTCCTGAGACTCCCCATTTTTGGCATTCTTATGAGAAAGGTTGCTGTTGCGAAATTCACCAGAACCTTGGGAACGTTGATAGGCAGTGGTGTGCCGATACTGGACGGACTCACAATAACGGCAAAGACCGCCGGGAACAAAGTCATTGAATATGCAGTCATGGATGTCCGAATGGCAGTATCTGAAGGGAAAACTCTGGCTGAGCCATTAACAAAGTCAAAGGTATTTCCGCCAATGGTGAACCACATGATCGCTGTGGGAGAATCTACCGGTGCCCTCGATGCAATGTTAAGCAAGATAGCTGATTTTTACGATGATGAAGTGGATAATGCCGTCGCCAACCTCACCGCAATGATGGAGCCGATGCTCATGGTGTTCCTGGGCGGAACTGTCGGATTCATTGTTGTTGCAATGTATCTCCCAATATTTAAACTCATTACGCTTATTAAATAAATGAATGCCGGAAAGCACGTTAATCCCGCGAGTTAAAGCTTTAATAGGCTTCAGAGCTGTATTCATAACCTTTCTTCTGGGCTCAATTTACCTGTTTAAGATCGATTTTCTGAACCTTCTCTATCCAAAAGCAATTACCTATTTTATTGCCGCCATGTATGCTCTAACGATCATATATGCAGTGCTGCTACCGAGAATAAAAAACCTCTTCTTTTTCGTCTATGTTCAGCTCATCATCGATGTCATATCTGAAATATCGCTCATCTATATTACCGGTGGAATAGAGAGCTGGTTTTCATTTACCTTATTGCTGACGGTCCTTTCATCCAGCATTGTTCTGAATAAGAAAGCCGGTTATATCATTGCAAGCGTTAGCAGCATATTCTATGGTGTTCTTATTGATCTTCAATTTTATCAACTGCTCCCGATCAGGTATGCACCCTCTATACGAGAACAGGAATTCTTATATAATATCTTTATTCACATTCTTTCCTTCTATATAACCGCATACCTCAGCGGATATTTATCTCATCGCCTTGAAAAAACAGTACGCAAACTTGAAGAGCAGAATTTATATGTCAAAGACCTGGAGCTTTTTAATACTACCGTAATTGAGAGTCTTCCGGGAGGCCTGTTTGTAACAGATATAAATAATACTGCTACGATATTTAATAAGGCTGCTGAAAAAATAGTCGGCATCAAGAAGAATAATGTGCTGGGCGAAAAAATCGAGTCTGTTCTGCCTTTTCTGAAATATCCTTTGCAGTCGGGACGTTTTGAAGCAACTCTTTTGACCCGGCAGAACGAGAAGAAGATTATAGGGATGACTATTTCGAGCTTTGAAGATATGCGAGGGCATGAAACCGGTTATATCGGCGTGTTTCAGGATCTGACACAATTCAAAAAGCTGGAACTTCAAATGAAGCAAAAAGAACAGTGGGCAACAATTGGAGAGCTCTCTGCCAATATCGCGCATGAGATCAGAAATCCGCTCGCCTCTTTAAAGGGATCTATCGAAATACTCAGGGAAAATAAATCCCCCGACACGCAACGGGACAAACTCATGAGCATTGCGCTGAATGAGATGGACCGGCTGAACCGTATTATTACCGATTTTCTGACATATTCGAGCCCGAAGCGGTTTGAATTGCACAGGACTGACCTTCATGCACTGCTTGACGAAACCATTGAACTCATCGGCAACATTGAAGATAGCAGAAGCAGGATTTCGATAAAAAAGGATTTTTCAGGACCTCTCTATACAGATGTGGACCCACAAAAAATTCGGCAGGTATTCTGGAATCTTGGCATGAACGCGCTTGAATCCATGAAAGAAGGCGGAGAGCTCCTTGTCAGCTCGGCTAATAATGGCAATACTATAAGAATTACATTTACTGATAACGGCCCGGGAATCGGTGCTGACGATATAAATAAGATTTTTTATCCTTTCTATACCACAAAAGAGGAAGGCACCGGACTTGGCCTTTCCATTGCGTACCGGATTATTGAGGAACACTTCGGCAATCTTTCGGTTAAAAGTATCCCAGACACCGAAACAAGGTTTGAAATTGCTCTGCCAAAGAAAGATGAACAATCTTAAAGCAAATATACTCGTCATCGAAGATGAAAAGAGCATGCGGGAAGTGCTCCGGATTCTTCTTGAAGAAGAAGGCTATAGAGTAACATCCGTTACGAACGGGCTTGAAGGCATTGAAGCGCTAAAGAAAGAGCTTTTTGACCTTATCATTACTGATATCAAAATGCCCAAGGCCGACGGTTTTGAGGTCCTTAGTATGGCTAAAGAGATCAGCCCTGCATCTCTGGTTATCATGATAACCGCATTCGGGACCACAGAAGCAGCGATCGATGCAATGAAGCAGGGTGCTTACGACTATATCAACAAGCCGTTTAAGATCGATGAGATAAGACTTATCGTCAACAAAGCCCTCGAAAAGAAGAAATTGAGCGAAGAAGTTTCTTTTTTGAGGGAAAAAGTCCACTCCTCCTTCAGATTGGAAAATATCATCGGGAAGAGCGCACGAATGCAGGAACTTTTCAGATTAATTCCAAGGGTAGCTCAGAGCAATTCAACGGTCCTGATCACTGGTGAGAGCGGTACAGGCAAAGAGCTTGTTTCAGCCGCACTTCATAACTTAAGCCACAGGAGAGATAGAAATTTTGTGACCATAAACTGCGCGACTTTTCCTGAGGGACTTCTTGAATCTGAACTTTTTGGCCACATGAAAGGTGCTTTCACAGGGGCCGTCTATAACAAAGCAGGATTGTGTGAAGCAGCGGATGGCGGCAGTATCTTCCTTGACGAAATCGGCGAGATGCCCTTATCCCTGCAGGCAAAACTGCTCAGGGTGCTCGAAAACGGGACATTCAGAAGGGTTGGCGGCACGTCAGATATTACGGTGGATATAAGGATCATAGCCGCAACAAACAAGGATATGTCTACAGCGGTCTCAACAGGGACATTCAGGGAAGATCTGTTTTACCGGCTGAATGTCGTACCGATCAATATTCCTCCCTTGCGTGACAGGAAAGAGGATATCCCTCTGCTCATCGAACATTTTCTGAATAAATTTTCATCTAACAGCAAAGCGTTCTCAAACGATGCAATGCGAGCCCTTATGAACTATCCGTGGAAGGGAAATGTCAGGGAGCTCGAAAATTTATTAGAACGCATATTATTGTTATCAGATGAGGATAATATTTCTTCAGACGACATTCCTCATGAGATTCTCACCGCTGATCATCCGGCGACAAATCTCCCTGATATAGGTGATGAGGGTATCAATCTCGAGAAAATTATTGAAGAAATCGAAAGGGATTACCTTACAACCGCCCTTGAAAAGGGTAAGGGCATCAAGACTGAAGCAGCACGGTTGTTAGGCCTCTCATTCCGTTCATTCAGGCACAGGCTTCAAAAATATAATATAAAATAACGCTCATGAAACTCGGCGAAGCAATGGTAAAAGATAGTATCATCACGAAAGAGCAGTTACGGCTCGCTCTTGAGCGCCAGGTCATTTTCGGAGGCAGGCTCGGTACCAATCTCATTGAACTGGGGATAATTAAAGAGTCCGAACTCTCCAAGTTTTTGAGTAAATTCAGTAAAGCACCTGCAGTCGATCCCAAAGAGCTCATTTCATCAGATAAAGAAACGCTGTCCTCTATGTCACTTGAGACGGTTCGAAAATATAACGCAATCCCCTTCAAAAAGGAAAAAAAGCGACTTTATGTTGCGCTGCTCGAACCTCTCGCCATGTCGTCAGTTGATGAACTCAGATTTGTAACCGGCCTTGATATTGTGCCATATGTCTGTTCTGAAATCAGATTTCTTTACGCACTGGAAAAACTGTACGGCCTATCACGAGATCTTCGTTACATAAGCATATTCGGCGAAGATGAAGATCTTCAAGGACAGAAAGAACGAGATGAAAAACATACGCTGAAAATAAAAACCGAATTCGCAAACGCACAGAATAGAGATGAAGGTATTGGGATTTTGCTGAACGAGTCCAAAAATATTGCGGAGCGTGTCGGTATTTTTATCGTGAAAGACAACAGAGCAACCGGATGGAAATCAAAAGGGTTTCCGATAGAGAAATTGAACGTGGACATAAATATACCTTCGATTTTTACTGATGTAATAAATAGAAAACATTATTACAGAGGCCCTCTTCTCAAAATACCGGGTAATGAACCTTTTATACAAGCGCTGTCAGGCATGCCGCAGGACAGTATTATGATACCGATTACGATCAGGGAAAAGGTCATTGCGCTCCTTTACGCAGATAACGGCAACGCTTCAGTCCTGGATGCCAGCCTCAGTTATATAAACAGCCTTGTTACGATGGCATCGTATAGCTTTGAACTAATAATTCTGAGAAATAAACTCATGTCCTTATAACCGCACCCTTTGTTTTCCCGAATAGATATTCATCCGGTTTCCTCGAACAAAGCCGATGAGTGTAATTCCTGAAGCGGCAGCAATCTCAACTGCCAGACTGGTCGGAGATGTCCTGCTCACAATCATCGGCACCGAGCATGTCAGGCACTTGTTTACGATATCAGAAGACAGTCTTCCGCTTGCCATCATAATGGTTCCCTTAAATGGGATATTTTCAAGCACACAAAATCCCAGGACTTTATCAACCGCATTATGTCTTCCGATATCTTCAGCAAAAGCAATTATTTTATCCCCGTCTGATAAAGCCGCGCTATGCACTCCTCCGGTCATTTTATATGCCTCCGAAAGATGCTGGAACTCATGAAAAAGAGTTTTCACGGCACTGGCATCGATCATTATGTCATCAGATATAAATTCATCACGGTTTTTCCCTTTCATACTGATACCGCCTACACATCCGGATGTAATTGTCGGTTCACCATGATGAATCGTTCCTGAAGCAGGGACATCAACTTTTATTTCCTCATTATATTCAATGCTCATTCTGTCCGCGCACCACTCACCCGAAATAAGACGTTCATTGTGGATTATCCCCACAACGAGTTCCCGAATCATTGAAGGCGTACAAAAGAGATTTAGAACGTTTTGCCCGTTAATAAGAATTCTCAGCCTCTTTTCAACCGCAATGAGATCATTCATTTCCTCAGAAGAAGCTCCCGATATCTTTTCTATATTCTTATATATGTATGGATCCATCGTAATTCCAATCGATCAGCTTTTTCGCGTGCCTATCGACTTGACTTTCAATGCTTCTGATTCTTATTATTCATTACTCGGGGCGTAGCGCAGCCTGGTAGCGCGCACGGTTCGGGACCGTGAAGTCGAAGGTTCAAATCCTTTCGCCCCGACCATTACCATTTGCTATCTATGCGCACGCCATTTCGAACTGTTCATTTTGTTCATAAGAAAGAAACCGTCCGGCCGTACAGATATATGAACTATCATCATTGCAGTGACCGCTTACACACAAACGGCCCTTATCGACAGGATGATTACTGATCGGAGAGGCACTCGTACTCCTATCGTTTTGAACATGCACATGCACTTCAAATCCACATGAGGTACGGCCCATAACTGTATTTTTCCCCATGTATATTACGTTACCATAAAACCAGTATTTAAGAGTGTTTTTTGCCCGTGTTCGGGTCGGCATATCAGAACTCAGCCGGTACGCATCAGAAAACCGGTTATCTGATCCACAGCGCTTTGCCATAGTGCTTCATCACTTTTCACTCCACCCCGCGCAGAGATATCCTGTCGCCGAACATTCTCATGACATTCTATCGTTTATATGAGAAGTTAAGCTCAATTGTGTTTTCGAAATATGATGGTGTAATATTAATATTTGATGTCATCGGCAAAAAACAGCTCAATGAAAAAGGTAAAAAATGAAGGAAAAGGTAGAAGATCAGCTCAGAGCAAAAGCTGTTGATGATACGATATCATGCGCAGTGGCACGGGCTCTTGCCGAGGAAATCGGCCTATCCTATAAAGAAATAGGTGCTGCCGCTGATGAGCTTGGCATAAAGATAAAAGAATGTCAGCTGGGCTGCTTCTGATGGAAATCATTCTCTTTGAACTTGCCCTCACATTTTATTTCGCTGCAGCAATAGTCTGTGTGCTCGAGCTTTTCAAAGGGACAAAAACGACGTCCCTTATCATGCTCAGCATTTCCGTTGTCGGTTTTGTGCTGCACACAATCAACATTATTGCACGGTATATCATATCCGGACATATTCCCATAGCGAACATGCACGAGGCATCGTCTTTTTTTTCATGGTGTATTGTCTTACTTTTTTTCTATCTTGAATACCGCTATAAACTCAACCTGCTCGGATCTTTTATCATGCCTGTGGTATTTGTCATGATGCTTTCCTCTTCAATGCTCCCGCGCACGATCGAACCCCTGAGTCCTGTTTTACAGAGCTACTGGTTGGGCATTCATACCGTCCTCGCTTTTATCGGAGATGCAGCCTTTGCTATGGCTTTTGGTGTTGGCATCATGTATCTCGTTCAGGAACATTATGTGAAGTCCAAAAAACTTGGTGGATTATTCAAACGTCTTCCGAGCCTGCAGATACTTGACGAGGTCAATTATAAATTAATTACTATCGGGTTTCCGCTTCTTACCCTTGCAATAATAACCGGGGTTTTGTGGGCAGAAAGCGCCTGGGGAAGTTACTGGCGATGGGATCCCAAGGAAGTCTGGTCACTCATCACCTGGTTTATTTATGCCGCCGTACTGCACCTGAGGTTGACGGCCGGATGGCGCGGCCGGCGGGCAGCAATACTTTCCATCATCGGTTTTTGCGCCGTACTGTTCACTTTTTTCGGCGTAAACTTCCTGCTTAAAGGATTGCATGTATTCTGATGAACACAATCGTTATAGGACTCAATCATAAGACTGCTGACATCGATATCCGGGAGAAACTGGCCTTTGACGGACCAAAGCTTGAGGAGGGTCTGCTCACAATAAGAAACCTTCCTGAGGTTAAGGAATCGGTAATCATTTCAACCTGCAACAGGGTTGAGATTTACCTGAATGCGGGAAATACCGAACAAGCCATAGCGTCCATAAAAGAATTTATTGCCAGTTTTCATGATATAAGAAATGAATCGCTCAATGATGCTCTTTACATTCACTATGATATTGAGGCGGTAAGGCACATTTATCGGGTTGCTTCAAGCCTTGATTCAATGGTGGTTGGAGAACCACAGATTCTGGGCCAACTTAAAGAAGCATTTGAATTTTCTCTCAAACATAAAACGACCGGTATTCTCCTGAATCGGCTTTTCAAGAAGGCCATTTCAGTTGCAAAGCGAATACGGACGGAAACGAGGATTGCGGAGAATGCCGTATCCATAAGTTTTGCAGCTGTGGAACTCGCCAAGAAAATATTCACAGAACTCACCGGAAAAACATTTATGCTTCTCGGTGCGGGAGAAATGGCAGAACTTGCTGCAAAGCATATCATGAACAATGGCGTGACGGATATCCTCATTGCAAATAGAACGTATCAAACCGGTTGTGACCTTGCAAAAGAATTCAGCGGGAGGGCCGTACCCTTTGAGAATTACCTGAATGAGCTGAAAACTTCCGATATCATAATTTGCTCAACCGGTGCTCCAGATTATGTGCTGTCGAAAAGTCAGATGCATAAAGTGATGAAGGAACGAAAGAACAAGCCAGTTTTTATCATTGATATTTCAGTACCCAGAAATGTAGACCCTGAAATAAACACTCTTGATAATGTATATCTCTATGACATCGATGATCTCCAGGGAGTTGTTGATTCCAATATCCATGAGAGGCAGAAAGAAGCGAGGAAGGCAGAAGACATAATTGAAGAGGAGATCGAAACATTCACCAGGTGGCTGTCGTCTCTCGATTCAGTTCCAACAGTCATTGCCTTGAGAAAGAAGGCAGAGGAAATTAAAGCAGAGGAGATCGAAAAATTGATTAATCGCTTGCCTGATATGAAGATAAAAGAAAAGCAGGCTGTCGAACAAACGATCAACTCCATTATAAATAAACTTATCCATGCACCGACCATAGCGCTGAAAGAGAGTTCCGAAGACAAGGATATTCTCATTGCGACGATAAAAAGACTCTATGGCCTTGAAGGAAATAATGAAAAGAAATAAGATTATCATCGGTACACGCGGAAGCAAACTTGCGCTCTGGCAGGCGGAATGGGTAAAGTCCGAGCTGATAAAAATAGACCCTTCCCTGCATATCAAATTGAACAGGATAAAGACTACCGGTGACAAAATCATCGATGTTCCCCTTGCAAAAGTCGGGGGCAAGGGCCTGTTTGTCAAAGAGATTGAAGAGGCCTTGCTGCAATGTACCGCTGATATTGCCGTTCATAGCATGAAGGACGTTCCGACAGAGTTTCCGGAGGGCCTTCACCTCAGTGTGATATGTAAAAGAGAAGATCCCCGTGACGCCTTTCTGACACGAAGACACGACAAAACATTTCAGATCCCGGATTTCAATTCATTGCCTGAAGGCGCAATAATAGGCACGAGCAGCCTGAGACGGGCATGTCAACTCCTCAATATAAGACCGGATCTGAAGATGGCACAACTGAGAGGAAATCTTGATACCAGAATAAGGAAACTGGACGAGAAACAGTATGATGCGATCATTCTGGCAGTTGCGGGCGTTACAAGGCTGGGTTGGACAGACCGGATAGCAGATATCCTGTCACCTGCGATAAGCCTTCCTGCTATCGGACAGGGAGCCATCGGCATTGAATGCAGGGCTGACGATACATTTATTAACAGTCTGATCAGCAAACTGAATGATGAAAAGAGTGCCCTTTGTGTCAGGGCTGAAAGGGCTTTTCTTAAGAAACTGGAAGGCGGGTGTCAGGTTCCCATCGCGGCACATGCGAGAATAGAGCAAGGATCTCGAGACAAAGCGCCGAGCGC
Source organism: Thermodesulfovibrionales bacterium (assembly GCA_041577035.1). Taxonomy (GTDB): domain Bacteria; phylum Nitrospirota; class Thermodesulfovibrionia; order Thermodesulfovibrionales; family UBA6898. The sequence continues at coordinate 25,730 of JBFGJU010000002.1, forward strand.
ACACACTGCTGATTCCGGACTTCAAACTTCGACATCAGAAATTCTTGTTATGGATGGACTGGTTGGGAGTATTTCCGGAGACCGGATCATCAGGGAACATGCTGAAGGAATAGTTGAAGACTTTGAATCGATTGGGATAGAACTTGCAGAGGCACTCCTTGAAAAAGGAGCCGATACTATTCTGAAGGAAGTCTACGGCACATCAATCGGCGGGATCGATGTGCCATGATATCCGTAAATTCATACCTGTATAATGACAAAACTCAAAGCTCAAATGCCAAATGAATGTCAAATGACTAAAAATAAAAAAAGATAAATGAATTTAAAGCCTGGTGAGTTTCTTCTTGTTGTCATTTGTCATTAGGATTTAATTGGACATTTGGACTTTGACATTTGACATTAATTCGCTCAAATGTTAGAGAAGAGCATCGCTTACAGATCTAGCAAGCATGTCTCGTGTATTTATCCCCAGATGAACCATATGTTTTCCACTGGGCAATCGTGAGATAATCAGCTTTTTTCTTGAGTCTGCTCTTCTTTCAGCTCTTCTGATGTGCCAAGTTCCTCTTTGAAAATCTCTATAATGCTCCGAACCTTGATTCCCGCTGCCTTAAGTGCCTTCTGCACATCAGGCAGTTTGGCATCTTCAACTTTTACCATAAAATTGCTGTTCATGGTTACACCTCCATGATTTCCTTTTCTTTATGCTCCATGATTTCATCCACTTTGTTTATAAATAAATCAGTGATTTTCTGAATTTCATCATGTGATTTCTTTACTTCATCCTCACTGATATGGTCTTTCTTCTCCTTTTTTTTCAGTTCATCGTTTGAATCCCTTCGAATATTTCTGACTGCTATTTTTGCCTCCTCAGCCTTCTTTTTCACAAGCTTAACAAGCTGCTTTCTTCTCTCTTCCGTAAGCTCGGGGATATTTATCCTGATAATTTTACCGTCATTGACCGGAGTGAGCCCAAGATCAGATTTCAGGATTGCCCGGTCAATTTCTGAAATAATGCGCTGCTCCCAGGGCTGTATGGCGATCTGCCTGCTGTCCGGTATGCTCAGGCTGGCGAGTTGCTGCAGAGGAGTCTGGGTTCCATAATAGTCAACCGTAATGCCATCGAGCAATGCGAGTGAAGCCCGGCCCGTTCTTATAGAAGCAAATTCCTTCCTGAGCGCTTCTATCGCCTTGTTCATTCTTTCATTTGTTTTTTTTCTTAGTTCCTGATCCATTTTCCCCCCTGACAAGCGTGCCTACCCTTTTCCCCTCAATAATCTTTTTTATATTCCCCTTGCCTTTTAAATTAAACACGACAATAGGCAGATTATTATCCATACATAAGGAAATTGCAGTTGCGTCCATAACGGCAAGACCTTTTTTCAGAACCTCCATATAGGTAAGCTTGCTGTATTTCTTTGCACGTGAATCCTTGAGCGGGTCAGCCGAGTAAACACCGTCAACCTTTGTGCCTTTCAAAATAAGATCAGCACCTATCTCCATTGCTCGTAACGCAGCGGCGGTATCAGTAGTAAAGTATGGATTTCCCGTACCAGCCGCAAAAATGACTATTCTTCCTTTCTCAAGATGTCTCATTGCCTTCCGCCGGATATATGGCTCGGCAAGTTCTCTCATTTCGATGGCTGACTGAACCCTGGTGGGAATCCCTTGTTTTTCAAGAGCGTTCTGAAGAGCCAGCGCATTAATTACCGTGGCAAGCATTCCCATATAATCAGCTGACGTTCTTTCCATGCCTTCGAGGCTCGCCTGTAGGCCTCTAAAAATGTTTCCGCCACCTATGACAATAGAAATCTGAATAGCTGCTGACGAAACGTTCTTAATTTCCTTCGCGATGAACGCGACTGTCGTGGGGTCGATTCCATACCCCTTATCGCCCATAAGGGCTTCTCCGCTTAATTTCAGGAGTATCCTCTTATATCTGCGTGTCATGTTTTGCGCTATACGGTCTCGGCTTCGGTTGCCAGAGTCTCGCCAAGTTGGTATCGAACGAATCTTCGTACAATTATGTTCTCTCCCAGCTTTGCGACTGCTTCGGTAATAATATCCTGAACTCTTTTCTTCTGTTCAGGATCCTTGACAAACGGCTGGTCAAGCAGACACGTTTCAGAGTAAAACTTTTCGAGTTTGCCGTCAACAATTTTTTCAATGACCTGGGGAGGCTTGTTCTCTACCTGAGCTCTGTAAATATCTTTTTCCCGCTCTATAGCATCTTTGGGAATATCTTCCCTTGAAAGATACAAAGGATTTGCCGCAGCTATATGCATCGCGACATCTTTGACCAGCTCCTTAAAATCGTCTGTCCGCGCAACAAAGTCAGTCTCACAGTTGATTTCGACCATCACGCCTATGCGGTTCATATGCACATAGGAACCAACTATGCCTTCTGAGGCTGTGCGGCCTGCCTTCTTTGCAGCAGTAGCCAGTCCTTTCTGTCGTAACTTATCAATAGCTTTTTCAAGATCACCACCGCTCTCAACCAGTGCCTTTTTGCATTCCATCATACCGGCACCCGTTTTTTCACGGAGGTCCTTTACCACGCCCGCTGATATCGTGCTCATTCTGTTACCTCCTCTTGAGCAATAGCCTCTTCTTCTGCCTGTTCTTCCCGTGCCTGCTTCTCAATCTGCTCTTCCTCTTCTGCCTGTTGAACTTCTTTGGCACGTGCATCCCTTCCTTCGATAACCGCATCTGCCATCTTGGACGTCAGGAGTTTAATTGCCCTGATCGCATCATCATTCCCCGGGACAACACAATCAATCTCATCAGGGTCGCAGTTGGTGTCAACAATAGCCACAACAGGAATTGACAGTTTGCGTGCCTCAGCGACTCCGATACGCTCTTTTTTTGGATCTACAACGAATATAACACCGGGAAGTTCTTCCATCTCTTTAATCCCGGAAAGATTTTTTTCAAGTTTTGCACGTTCTTTTTCAAGCGAGGCAGCCTCTTTCTTGGGGAGCAGATTCAGCGTACCATCCTCTTTCATGGCATCGATTTTCTTTAACCGTTCAATGCTTTTTTTAACGGTTAGAAAATTTGTGAGCATTCCTCCAAGCCATCTCTGATTCACAAAAAAAGCTGATGCACGACGTGCCTCTTCCATAACAGAGTCCTGCGCCTGTTTCTTGGTACCTACAAAAAGAACATTTGCACCTGAAGCCGCAACATTTCTGACAAACTGGTATGCATCTTCAAGTCCCTTAAGTGTCTTTTGAAGATCGATGATATAGATACCGTTTCTTTCGCCGAAGATATATTTTTTCATCTTCGGATTCCAGCGTTTTACCTGATGACCAAAATGAACTCCAGCCTCAAGCAATTCTTTCATTGAAGCTACCATTATATCCTCCTTTGGTTTTACCTCCGCCTGCCCTGTTCACCTCTCAGAGGACCATGAAACAGGACTGTAGCCGGCGTGTGTATTTTCTTATCAGTAAAACTGCTTGTTCAGCTCAGAAGATTAACATAGAAAAGCCTTTTTTTTCAAGGAGAATGATATAATAACGACACCGTAATAACCGCACGAACAGAGCAGGTTTTGGCAACGAAAAAAACAACATATATCGTCATATTATCCAGTGTTCCAGCTGAAGGCACGTTATTCACCAGAAAACTCAAAAACATATCAAAAAAAAGAACGGCTCTTCCGGGAATTTATACAGGCCGGATCTTTGATCAGAATCTCATTTATGGCATATCAGGAATCGGCAAAACAAATGCCGCACATGCCGCAACACTGCTGATCAGGGATTATGCGCCGTCTCTCATGATCCTTTTCGGAATCGGGGGAGCGTATCCCTCTACAGGGCTTGCTGTCGGCGATATCGCAGTAGCGACGCGAGAAGTATATGGTGATGAGGGTGTTGAAACCCCGAATGGTTTTCACGGAACAGATTTTCTCGGTATTCCTCTGTTGAAAAGGCGGAGCACGACGTATTTCAATGAGTTCCCCCTTGATTCCAGGCTTGCAAAAAAAGCTGCCAGCAATGCCCGTTCCATTTCAGCGGTCAAATCCGGCGTGTTCGTGACCGTATCAACCTGTTCCGGAGTAAGAAAAAGGGCTCGGAACCTGCAAAAAAAATTCAACGCCATTTGCGAAAGCATGGAGGGCGCAGCCACAGCGCATCTCTGTGCCATCTACGGTGTGCCACTGATCGAGCTGAGGGGAATTAGCAATGTGGTTGAAGACAGAGATGCCGGCAGATGGGATATCCAGCATGCCTCCGATAACTGTCAACAGGCGGTAATGAATATTCTGAGATCCCTGAAGATCGGGTAGCCATGCGAGAACTAACTCTGGGATATTCACCCTGTCCGAATGATACTTTTATCTTTTACGGACTTGTCAATAATATAATCTCTTCCCCGGATATTCAGTTTAAAGAAGTGCTTGAAGACGTTGAAACCCTTAACCAGATGGCCGGTCGGTCACAGCTTGATATAACAAAAGTATCGTATCATGCCTTTGGCCACCTCTTTGGCCACTACTGTCTCCTGCGCTCGGGTGGTGCGCTCGGCAAGGGGTGTGGTCCACTCGTGGTGGCACGGGAGCAGACTGCTATCAGAGATTTGAAGAACAGGGTTATCGCTATTCCCGGGAAAATGACAACTGCCTATCTACTCCTTCAGATTTTCGAGCCTTCCTTCAGGGATAATGTTGTGTTCATGCCGTTTCATAAAATCATTGATGCGGTTAGAAAAGGACAATGTGACGCGGGGCTCATTATTCATGAAAGCCGTTTCACCTTTCAAAAGGCCGGTCTGAAGCAGGTAATAGATCTCGGAGAGTGGTGGGAACAGGAAACAGGCCTTCCCATCCCTCTCGGGGCTATAATTGCCAGGAGAGATCTGGGAAACAAAACAATACATACTGTCGAGCGTATGATCAGAGAGAGCCTTACGTATGCCTGTGCTCATCGGGACGAGCCAAAGGCATATATAAAGAACCACGCCCAGGAACTCTCCGACGACGTCATAGATCGGCATATCAGCCTCTACGTGAATGATTATTCCTTCGATATCGGAGAAGAAGGCATGCAAGCGGTGAAAGAACTCTTCAGGCGGGCGGAAAAACTGTCAATCCTTAAAAAAACTGACCTGCCTCTTTTTGCCGATTAGGTAATACGCCAATAGTATCGCTGTTCGGCTCTGCCTTGACACGAATCAGGCGATGTTTATATAATTATAGTTTAGGTTTGGCTATGGGAACATATACGACATTCAGACCACATAACAGAAAGAAGAAGAGGACCCACGGTTTTCTTGAACGTTCAAGTACTCCCGGCGGGCGCAGAATACTGAAAAGAAGAAGAAGAAAGGGAAGGAAAAGGCTGTCCGCATAAAGCTGAAAAGGGGTATTCTTCCCCTTAACAGAAAAGGGGATTTCAAACAGGTCTTTGAACAGGGGCATAAACTATCTTCCAGGTATTTCACGATTTATGCGAAACCCAATAAATTACAGCATAGCAGGCTCGGGCTTTCGGTCAGCAGGAAAACCGGGAATGCAGTCGAGAGAAATAGAATTAAACGGCGTCTGCGTGAAGCACTCAGAGATCAGCTGAGGAATACTCAGATTCACTATGACATTGTTGTTATTGCGCATAGGGCTACCATTGATGCTGAATTTTCTGGTTTGCAAAAAATCATAACACGTTTTTTTTCTGGAATTGATGCATGAAGACCATTGCAATAATACTCATAAAGTGCTATAGGTTTATCCTGTCTCCGGTTCTCCCGGGAGGCTGCAGATTTACTCCGACCTGCTCTGCGTATGCTATCGAGGCCCTTGAGACATATGGTTTTCTGAAA
>JBFGJU010000003.1:0-28269 GCA_041577035.1 Thermodesulfovibrionales bacterium
AAAACCGCCAAGAAGAAAACCGCCAAGAAGAAAACCGCCAAGAAGAAAACCGCCAAGAAGAAAACCGCCAAGAAGAAAACCGCTAAGAAGAAAACCGCCAAGAAGAAGAAAACCAAGCGGAAACCGAGTGCTGCATTCATGAAACCGATGAGGATCAGCGCTGCTCTTGCGAGAATAGTGGGAAGCAAACCGATTCCGAGAACAGAGGTAACAAAGAAACTTTGGCAGTATATTAAGAGAAACAAGCTTCAGGACAGGGTAAACAAGAGAAACATAAACGCAGATGCTAATTTACGTGTGGTATTTGGCGGGAAAGGCACGGTATCAATGTTTGAGATGACGAAACTCGTCAACAAACATTTAAGCTAGGTTAAAAATAGAACATAAAGGATCTCCTTTGTATCTCCTGAAAGGCAGGCGATGAATCGCCTGCCTTTTTTTATGCGCCCGTGCAACAAAATACTTATGTCTTCCGGACTCAACGCTCACCTCTGGCTTCAACGTCTGTGCTGGTTGGGATGCTGCACATACACTATACGATGCCCTTGTCGCGTGCCCATTCGACGATTCCTTCTGCAATAGCTGAAGGATTGTCTTCCTGTACAAAGTGTATGCCGTTTCCAATATCTTTTATTGTCAGGTCTGATACCGTATTCGAAAACCATGTAATCCGTTCCTGTCTGATGATACCGCCCGGACGTGCCGTGAACAGCAGTATCGGGAAGGAACATTCTGACAGGAATGCCTCGATTTTTTTTATGGCCCTGAATGTTTCATTTTCGCTTCCTACGATCGGGAGTTCGTTTGGCCAGACATATACCGGATACCGTGACCGTATTGTCGGGAACATCTTTTGGTACTCCTTATGCGCCTCCCGGGAAATCCCCCGGTACACAGATGCCGGAAGCAGTCTGTTAACAAACACATTTAAACCCATGATAAGAAACTTTCCGATCAGGGGAGTTCTGAAAAGCCTGAATCCCAGTCGGAATTTCAGAGGAAAATAATCCCAGGAAAAGGTAAAGGGAAATGTCTCCATACAGGCGATCCCTTTTATATTTTCAGGATGATTCATGGCATAATAAAACCCGAGCACACCACCCCAGTCATGGCCGACAAGCACGATGTCCTTGAGTCCCATCCTGCTGATGAACCCTTCAACATACCTATAGTGTTCCAGAAATCTATAGGAGATATCCGGTCTGGCTGACTTCCCGAACCCGACAAGATCAAAGGCAATGCATCTGCCTAGTGATGACACCGGAGGTATGATATTCCTCCAGAGATATGACCAGGTAGGATTTCCATGAATGAATAGAAAGACTTGTCCGGTGCCGCGCTCGATGAAGTGTATTTGTGTCCCGTTCACCTCTATGAATCGGCTTTCAAAATTGAAATCAGAACTTATCATCAGCAGTTTCCCGGCGATTCCTGCTCGAAATTGCCATCAGTTATCATAATAGTCGTCGGGATAAAAGAACCACATTATATGTTCTTTGAGATTACTGTATCACTGAATATATCTCGCAACTGTTCATATCTGCCGCCGAATTTATCTCTGAGAAACGGGGCAAAACGATGTGCTATCTTCATGAAGTATATATCATGTTTGATATAGTCTTCGGCCATACTGACATAGCCCCTGTTTCTGCTCCATGCGCCCTGCACACTGTTATCCTTTTCGATAAAGGCCATCAGTACTTCTTCTGAGTCAGCCACGATGACAATTCCCCTTCCACCCTTTTCAGCATAGATGGACTCCTCTATAGAATGTTGATATACCTTCCCTATCTGTATCCTTGGTTTTCCGAAATGAATTATGCCGATTCTCACGCCTTTTATTTCAGCTGTCTTCAAAAAATCCTCGATGAATACGATTTCATCTTTCCACGCTGATACAAGCAGGGTATGCTGTGCGGCGAGTATCATTCGTTCAGCCTTATCCATCGCATAATCGTAGTCACTTACATTCCATATATGTGAGGACCTTTTTTGCAGGGAAGATTTTTTGAGATCGTGGTTGAGGGCTTTGAATGTTGCATTCAGCTTTTTCTGCCGGCTCTCAATCAATTCAGTGGTATCTATTGGAATATATTTTTTCGTTCCTTTTTCGCTGGTTGACGACACAATGTCTTTTTCGGATAGCCGCGAAAGAACCTCATATATTTTTGATGTAGATATGCCTGATGCTTTTGCGACCTCATATCCGGTTGCCGGGTTTTTATCCAGAAGCGCCGTGTACGCACGGGCCTCATACTCTGAAAGCCCGATATGCTGTAAGTTGAGTATAAGATTATTCACTACCCTGGTAGATAATATCACGGATGTCTTTTTCTGTCAATATGCCAAATGCCCTGTAACAGCTCCGTATCATTAAAGAATCTTCCTTTACAATAGGAGCGGTTTTGATTAAACTTATAGAGGCAGATGACCTTTGTTGTACATCGGCTGTCCATCATAAAGAAAGCGATATCATGAGGTACATATGGCAGATGCCCTGGCATTACTCGCATTGCTGATCGGTCTGGAACTGGTCCTCGGTGTTGACAATGTGCTGGTGATCAGTATTCTTGTCGACCGGCTGCCCGAAAACCTCAGGAAGAGGGCACGGTTTGTCGGCCTGGCGATGGCCCTGATCGCCCGGATAGTCATGTTATTTGTATTGCTCGCCCTGGCGAACCTTACCGATCCGGTTGTATTTCACTTTTCCGTGCGTGACCTAATCCTCCTGGCCGGTGGCCTCTTCCTGTTGTGGAAAGCGGTAACAGAGATCCATCATACGGTCGAATTCAGAAACGAAACAGCTCCGGTCTCTCAAAACACCTCGATGAGTTTTATTTCGGTGATTTCACAATTAGTGATTCTGGATATCGTATTTTCGATTGATTCAGTAATTACTGCAATTGGGTTAACGAATACGGTATGGATTATCATTTGTGCGGTCCTCGTTTCGTTTCTTGTAATTCTCGCATTTGCCGGACCGATTGGAGACTTTCTCGTGCAGCGCCCCGCCCTCAAGATACTTGCCCTTTCTTTTCTCATAACCATTGGTATAACAATATTTATTGAAGGACTTCACCAGCATGTACCTAAGGCGTATATTTATCTTCCCATGGGTTTTGCCCTGTTTGTTGAACTCCTTCAGATGCGCTATGAGCGCAATAGAAGAATACGGTTAGGCGTATGGAGTGAGGAGTAATCCCGTAAACTCGCGAAACGACCACGGGACAAAAAATAAATGCAGGTTGAGGTTGAGGCCAAGGTTAAGAAGAAGTCAAAACCGGGAAGTAGCACCGCAAAGGAGTGAGTCGGTGAAGTCGCAAAGCGCATCCAGTCTCCGCTACTGAGCTCCGACGGATAAGAAGCGCCTAGCGCAGAGGCAGGTTGAGGTTGAGGGCCCTTCGACTCACTCAGGATCAAAAAGGTTAAGAAAAAAGCAGATCTTTTCATAAAAAAGTAGACGCTTGCTTGACAACTGGCAAAGATCAATCAAATTATCATTTTTGCTTTAGATAAGAAACATTATATAGAATAATCTCATTGTGGTATGGGGCAAACAAATATGGCTATCAATACTTCTGGTTCTCCTTCTTCCGGCTATTGCTATTGCCGATACGTCCCTCCCGTCACATAACCTGACTGTACGTTTCGACCTGGAGAAGAGTACCATGAGCGGCATTTCCGAGATTGCCCTTCCCATTGGTCAAAGAACAATGATTGCTATGTCCGGGCTTACCATCCGTTCAGTCTCAGTCAGGGGAAGGCCGGTATCTATCGAACCCGGAATGGCTGAATTCAATTATGAGCAGAAAAACGCTGATGACGTATTAACAATAGTCTATGAGGCTGTATTCGAAAGCCTTCCCGATGCTGATACAGAAAACAATCCCGGAGTAGTTATGGGAAATCTCATCAGCCCGGCTGGTATTGCACTTACCGGGGGATGGCATCCCGCATTCTCAGGACTTGCGTACTATCGCCTGACAGCAATTCTTCCGAAGGAATTCGTGGGAATATCAGAGGCTGATGAGATTGTGGAAAAAAAGCGGACAGATGAGAGCAGATCATTCACCTTCCTGTTCCCCTATCCTCTTGAGGGCATCAGTCTTGTTGCAGGCCCATTCATTGTGGAACAGGAACGATTTAAAGATATCGACATCTACACCTATTTCCATCCGGACGATGCGGGACTTGCAGAGACCTACAGGACCTATACGCGGAAGTATATTGACCTGTATCAGAATATGATCGGCGCGTACCCGTTCAGGCGGTTTTCAATCGTTGAGAATATCCTGCCGACCGGCTACGCGCTTCCAACGTTCACCCTTTTAGGAAAGGATGTTGTAAAGCTTCCTTTTATTGTTAAAACGTCTCTCGGACACGAAATCCTTCATCAGTGGTTTGGCAATTCTGTTTACGTTGACTATGAAAAGGGCAACTGGTCTGAAGGCCTCACAACATACCTCGCGGACCATACCTATAAAGAGCTCGAGGGATTGGGATGGAAGTACCGCAAAGAGCTGCTCACATCATTCCAGAATTATGTTACAGCGAAAAACGATTTCCCGCTCTCTGATTTTTCGTTTAGAAAAAACAGGGCCTCAGGTTCCATAGGCTATGGGAAGACAGCGATGGTATTTCATATGCTCAAAAATCTCATCGGAGAAGAACAGTTCATACAGGCCCTCAAATCATTTATTAATAAAAATCAGTTTCGTGTTGCTTCGTGGGATGACCTGGAAAATGCCTTTGAAGCGGAATCAGGCAAAGAGCTCGACTGGTTTTTCACTCAATGGATAGAAAGCCCCGGCATCCCTGAGGTTGTCCTTGAGGATGTATCCCTGTCGTTTCGAGGCTCTCAGAGGGTGATTTCTGCCAAGGTGCTTCAGAAGGGACCGGGTTACCGGCTGCACGTCCCGGTAACTATTCTGCTGGAGGATAGCGAAATTACAAATACCTATACCATTGATGCTGAATCATTAACGCTTCATATTGAAATTGATAGTGATCCGGTTGCGCTCATTGTAGACTATCATTATGACCTCTTTAGAAAGCTGACTCAAAAAGAACTGCCCCCTGTAATTTCCGGCCTGCTGGGTGATTCGAACAGGATGTTTGTACTGCCAGAGGGGAAAGATGAGGAATATGTATTTCTAGGAGCACTATTCGAAGAAATGGGCTTTACCAAGACATCTGAACGCACACTGTCATACGAAGATATCAAGAACGCCGCGCTCATTATTCCCGGAAAAGATACGAGATTGACACAGGAACTGTTTGGCAAGGTCATTATCCCTGACAATGACTTCTGGTTCTCCGTGAAACGCAATCCCTATAATCCACAGAAGGAAATTGCGCTGATGGCAGGCTCTTCACCGTCTGACATCTATTCCTATGCCAGGAAAATTACACACTATGGCAAATACAGCACCATAATCTTTGATAGCGGCAGGAATATCAAGAAGCAGATTGAGGATTCATCACGGGGTATCAGGGAAAATCTTTCTCTCGATGCTTTAGGCGTTCATGTACCAAAAATGCTGGATTTCCAGAATATCATCGACAGCGTCAGTGATAAGCAGATTATCTACGTTGGAGAATCACACGATCGATATGAGCACCATCGCGTCCAGTTTGAGGTCATTCGGGCGCTTCATGAGAACAATACAAAAATTGCTGTTGGGATGGAGATGTTCCAGAAACCGTTCCAGAGTGTGCTCGATGACTATATTTCGGGGACTATTGACGAAAAAGAATTTCTTAAAAAATCAGAATATTTCAAGCGTTGGAGATTCGATTATAACCTCTACCGGGACATTCTTCACTATGCTAAGGCACACAGGATTCCGGTAATAGCCCTGAACCTCGATAGAGACATCGTGGCAAAGGTTTCTCAAAACGGCATTCAGGCACTCTCGGACGAAGAACGCGGAAAACTCCCCGAACAGATCGACCTGTCAAATGATGTGTATAAAAAGCGTTTGCAGGAGTTTTTTGAACAGCATGGACAATCTGCCCAGAGGAATTTTGATTTCTTTTATCAGGCACAGGTGATCTGGGACGAAACCATGGCACACAACCTTGATGCGTACATCCGGGAACATCCTGAGTATTCAGTCGTTGTGCTCGCGGGAATTGGTCATATGGCCTTCGGCTCAGGGATTCCTGAACGCGCCTTCCGACTCAACAACAGATCGTATTCTATTATCCTGAATGGAGAAAATCCGGAGCAGGGAATAGCTGATTATATTCTTTACCCCGCAGAGCTCAATGCCCCTGAATCACCAAAGCTTATGGTTATTCTGGAAAAGCATGAGAGCGGCGTCAGGATCAGCGGTTTTTCTCCGCGGAGTGTTTCTGAAAAGGCTGGTCTTGCGAAGGGAGATATTATTGTTTCGCTCGACGAGACCGCTGTGGAGGGCATCGACGATGTAAGGATATTTCTCCTCGATAAAAAGAAAGATGATACCATCACTGTCACAGTTTTGAGGAAGAGATTCTTATTCGGTCCTGTGACAAAGAAAATTACGGTTACCTTATAGCCGCATCTATCCAGCCAGATAGAAAAAGGGCCCTAAGCGGGCCCTTTTCATAAATGCTTTCTATAGCATCTATCTGTTAAGTGCCTGGGATCCTCTTGTATTACTTCGCTTCTTTGGCTTTATCGTAGACTTCTTTGGCTTTATCGTAGCCAGGCGCCTTGGGTTCGCCGTAACCGGCAGTCTTTTCCTTCATTTCGCCTGCTTTACCCATAGCTTCGTCTTTCATCTCGCCTGCCTTCTCCATGGCCTCGTCTTTCAGCTCGTCTGCCTTCTCCATGGCATCGTCCTTCATCTCGCCTGCCTTCTCCATGGCCCCTTCTTTCAATTCTCCTGCCTTCTCTTTTGCTTTTTCACAACCAGTGATCAAAGAGAACGAAAAAACCAATACCATCGCTAACAGTAAAAGAAATACTTTTTTCATGGAAACACCCCCTTTCCTTTAGAGATATGGCTAAAATTGTAGCGTGTCAGATATTCTGCAAAAATAGTAAATCTTTCAAATCCTTCTGTCAACAGTAATTTATAGCCCCTTCAATACTATACCTTACTTTTCTTGCCAATACAAGATGAAGGGTATATAATCCCTGTTAGTGAAAATTGCCCTGACTGTTGCGGGATTTGATCCTTCAGGCGGCGCCGGTATACAGGCAGATCTGAAGGTTTTTCAGGCTCTCGGTATTTATGGCCTTTCGGTTGCCACTGCCGTGACAGCCCAGAATACCCAAGGCGTCGCTGATATCCTGCCGATTGACAAACAGTTCATAAAAAAACAGCTTTCTGTCCTCCTGTCAGATATGCGCCCTGATTCCCTAAAAACAGGAATGCTTTTTCATGAAGCGTCGGTTGCGGTGATTGCGCGTATCATCAAAAAATATTCACTGAAAAATGTCGTTACGGATCCGGTGCTTACATCTTCCTCAGGGAAAAGACTGGGAAACAGGTATGTGCCTGATGCTATGAAAAAAAAGCTGTTTCCCCTGTGCACGGTCATAACACCAAATATACATGAGGCCTCGGTTCTTACCGGTCTTGATGTAAGAACAAAGGCTTCCATGGAACAAGCAGCTGTGCAGCTGAAATCATTCGGGCCTCGATGCGTCATCATAACGGGCGGGCACCTCAGAGGAAGTGCCATGGACCTCGTATATGACGGAAGGTTTTATGTCTTAAAAGGCAGAAAATTCAAAGGAGACTATCACGGAACCGGCTGCGTTTTTTCTGCTGCGATCGCGGCTTTACTTGCTCAGGGCACTCCTCTTTTGGAAGCTGTGCGCAAAAGCAAATTATTCATGAACAGAGCCCTGAATAAATCAGTGCGTCCAGGTAGCGGGATGAAACTACTTGCAATGTAATTCCACAATGCTTTAGATTGGAAGAGTATAAAAATCCTGTATGTCAAAAATTAAGACTTTCTTTCAGTGCCAGACGTGTGGCTATGGTAGTCCGAAGTGGCTCGGTAAATGCCCGGATTGCAACAGCTGGAACAGCTTTGCAGAAGAAAAGACTGTTGCAGGACCACAACGTTCTGCCGTCCGTCAGGCAAAAGAGCATGTTGAACCTGTTTCCCTGCGGTCTATTGAAGACACCGCTCGACACAGGATACCTACCGGCATACGGGAATTTGACCGTGTTCTTGGTGGTGGCGTTGTGCACGGGTCTGTTATCCTGGTCGGCGGCGACCCTGGTATCGGGAAGTCAACGTTGCTTCTGCAGACTCTTTCAGGGCTCTCCAGGCATGCGGGCAAGATGCTGTATATTTCAGGCGAGGAATCCCTTCAGCAGATAAAGATCCGCGCTGACAGACTTTCTATAGGCGATGAGGATATTATTCTTCTTACGGAAACATCCCTTGAGGATATTCTGGATGCGGCAAAAAAAATCTCTCCTCGGGCAATGGTGGTGGATTCCATCCAGACCGCCTTTACTCAGGAGCTGGTTTCCGCACCCGGTTCCGTTGGTCAGGTCAGGGAATGCGCCGCAAAACTCATGCTGTTTGCGAAGCGCTCGCACATACCGATATTCATAATCGGGCATGTCACAAAGGAAGGCGCCATTGCGGGCCCGCGCGTTCTTGAACATATTGTTGATACGGTGCTGTACTTTGAAGGAGACAGAGGGCATTCATACCGGATCCTGAGAACCATAAAAAATCGATTCGGTTCAACAAACGAAATCGGTATATTTGAAATGTCCGATTCAGGCCTCAGAGAAGTTGATAATCCGTCAGAACTATTTCTTTCGGAACGGCCGCTTAATGTTTCCGGATCAACGGTTGTCGCCAGCATAGAAGGAACACGGCCGCTTCTCGTTGAGCTGCAGGCACTGGTATCGCCGTCAAATTTCGGCGTGCCGAGAAGAACCTCTATCGGGGTCGATTTCAACAGGGTAAACCTCCTTATAGCCGTGCTTGAAAAAAGAGCCGGCATTCATCTTGGCGGTATGGATATTTTTATCAATATCGTAGGAGGATTGAAGATGATTGAGCCCGCAGTCGACCTTGGTATTATTACTACAATCGCGTCATCTGCGCGGGAACGGCCGATAGATGCAAACATATTTTTATTTGGTGAAGTCGGCCTGTCCGGTGAAATCCGGGCAGTGGCACAGGCAGACCATCGACTTAAGGAAGGGTCTAAAATCGGTTTTAGCAAAGCTGTTATCGCCGCAGGTAATGCAGAAAAAATAAGAAATGATTATGGATTGTCAGTAATCGGGGTGAAGAATGTTCAAGAATGCCTTGACGCTATTCTTGGTTAGTTACTTATCATTTGTGGTCTCATGCGCGCCAAAGCGAATAGCCGTGCCTTCATTTGAGGGAAAAGATATACAGGACGCCCTTTCCGAATTGAGCGGTATCACCCAGATAGAGACCACGTTCTCTATCGTATTCGAAAAAACCGATGCTGAAATAACAGGAGACGGAGCACTCACGATTTCACGTAATGGGGACCTTGATCTGCGGGTCTATTCCCTTGGTTTTCTGGCAATGGAACTCACATCCCAGAACGGCCGCATAAAGAGCAACCCCCTCCTCGACCGTTATAAGAAAATAATACTCACTCAGGGATTGAAGCACTCTCTGTTCTGGTGGGATACAGAGGAACATGCTATTACTGAAGAAGATATCGGATATCGGCTTGCCTCTCTTGACAGGGTTGTATGGATATCAAAACAGACGCTTCTGCCTCAAAAGCAGAAGATCTTTTTTTCTGACGGCAAAGAACTCACGGTGTATTATGATAATCCGGTCAAAGAACAGAATATATGGTATCAGTCAAGAATGCGGATTGAATTTTCGAGATACGCTGTAACGCTTCTGGTAAAACAAATATCGTTCAGCAGCTGACCCTCAGGTATCAAGCCCGAGATCTACCGCAACAGTCTCAATGATTGATCCGTCAATCAAAGCTTTTTTGAATAGAAAACCTTCGAGCAGAGCATTGTCGCAGATCGTGTTAATGAGCCGCGGTGTACCACTGGAAAACTTATAAACCAGGCTTATCGCCTCATCAGTAAAAATCTCGTTGCCACTTCGGGCGATTTTCAGCCTGTGATTAATGTAATCCTTTGTGTCTTCCTCAGTAAAGGAAGGCAATTTAATCCTCACGGCAACTCTCTGCTTTAATGGTTCATCCAGTGAAAGAACATGTTCAAGCTCCGGAAGGCCAAAGAAAATAAAATTAACCATCTTTCCTTCTTCCATCTCCATATTCAGCAGACCCCTGAACTCTTCCATGATCTCGCGCGAGTTCAGCATCTGGACCTCATCAATCAGCACAACCGCTTTTTTCCCTCCATCGTGAATTTCGTTCAGCCGTTTGAAAATTGCACTCAGCAGTTCAACTTTGTTATCAGGGGCGTTCTTAACGCCGAGTTGCATCGCAAATTTCTTGAAAAGCCAATCAGAACTGACCGTGGAATGAATGATGACCAGTAACGCGGCTTCGTAATGGTCCTCGTCAAGGTCTTCGAGGATTTTTCGCGCAAGTGTTGTTTTGCCGGCGCCAATGTTACCAATGACAACGGCAAGTCCTTTACGCGTATCAACAGCGTATTTCAGTTTTGCAGCGGCCTCAGCTTGCTGGGAACTATTAAAATAAAACCTGCTATCAACAACATTTGAGAATGGATGCTCTTTCAGTTTATAGTATTCCAGATAATCCATATGTTATAAGTATGAAACCCTATCTCTCCGCTCCTTTTTCTTCTTTTGTGTATCTCCTGAAGAAAGTTCCGCCTTCACCGCATTAACCTTATCTGATACATTTCTGAATTTTGCGTTCCAGCCATATACCTCGGTGTATAATTTCAGTGCTTCTTCAAAATCACCATTTCTTTCATGCGCCGAGGCCAGGTCATATTGTATCGCCCAATATGATTCGTCCTTCGCATCAATTGCAGCGCGGGCTTTTTCCAGAGAATCAATAGCAAGGGTAAAGAGACCTTTATCAATATAACAGAGGCCGAGCATGGTTAACGACTGGGTGTTTCGTGCGGGGTCCTTCCGCGATGTCTGAAATTCCTTGATAGCATCATCAAGCAGGCCCATCTCCTTGTATGCGATCCCCAGATTATAATGTGTTTCAGAGTCTTCATCCCCGAGCTCTTTTTCCAGGCCCTTCTTGAATTCGTCAAAAACCTCCATAACGTCGCTATCAAATACCGGCTCCGGAACATCCTCAGCCTCGACAATATCCTCTTCAGAGATCGAGAAATCTTCATACCCTTGATTATCAGCTGCACCTGGTTCCTGAGGCGAAACGTCCTGAGTCACTTCGGACGTATCAACTGCCGGCTCTACCGGTGTTTCCTCTTCTATTTCATATACATCCTGCTTAACGCGGTCATGCTCAGGGGCTGTAACGGGTTCGTCTTCACTGGCCATTTCAGCCAGCCTTCTTAGCCGTTCTTCCACTTCGCTGTTATCCGGGTATATGCCCTGCAATGTCTCAAGAATTTCTTTCGCTTCCTGTGTTAGTCCCTGCTGCGCATAAACATCAGCCTCAGAAATTCTTTCATGCAGATCCTCTGTTGTCTGCTCCTCAAACACTGCCCCGGCCGGTTCACTGCCCTCCGGTGCAGCATCTATAGTCTGTTCCTCAAGTACTGCCCCAACAGGCTCACTGCTCTCCGGCACGGCAAATGAAGTCGGTTCAATTGAAAGAGTCTCCTGAAATGCCTGTACCGTTGCTTTAAGCCGTGGATCGTCAGGATCAATAGAGGTGGCCTCTTCAATCATTTTTTCGGCAGCCTCTTTATTCCCCAGGCCCTGTAAGAGATCATGCGCGATCAGACACTCTGAAACAGCAAGCTCTTTTTCCTGCAGTTCCTTGTATACGGTTATCAGACGCGTGCGCACATCAATATTTTCAGGCTCCCTGCTCTTCAATCCTTCAAGCAGTTTCTGCGCTTCATTCAGGAGACCGTAACGGGCAAAAATATCCACCTCGGTAAATATTTCATCGGCCGATTTTTCCGCTTTAACGGAAATGTGTTCTTTGACGGGTTGTTTTTCAGCGCGTGACTCCTCGCTAACCTTCTCTACGGGAATACCTTCAATGTCCACAATCTTTTGCCTGATAAATGGATCGTCAGGTTTGATTTCCAGTGCTTCTTTATAGAAAATAAGGGCTTCGTGTGTTTCACTGTTTTCTGATAGCTTGTCAGCCAGGCGTACAAGCTCATCAGATAGGTGATCACTATCGTTTTGTTGCTTATAAATCGCGATCAGCCGTTTACCTGTTTCAACAGCATCTATCTCCCGGAAAGATTCAAGAAGACTTATTGCCTCTCCATAGTTTTCATTCGAGATCATCTCATCAATAACCACATGATACTCATCCCATGCCTTGTCTTTTTCGCCTTCTTTCAATAATATTTCGGCAAGCATTCTTTTTGCGCCGATATGATCCGGATCGATTTCTGTTACTTTCGAAAGAGCATTTTTTGCTGTTTCGCGGTCGTCATGAGACAGGGAAAGCTCTGCGCACCGGACAAGCACCTCAGTATCTTCGGGAAATAATGCGGCAGCTTCTTTCATCTGGTCCACTGCCTTGTCTTTTTCGCCGCTCTTTTCATAGAGGCGGCTTAAACCGAGCACTGCCTCCTTACACAATGGGACCAGTTCGAGGGCCTTGTTATAATATTCCTGCGCGTTCTCGATCTCATTATTTTCATCATAGATCCGGGCCACAAAAACATATTCTCTGGAAGCATCTGAAGACAGACCTTCCTTCAGGAAAATCTCCGCGACTTTGTTTCTCAAAGGCACGTTCGTGGGAGATAATGAAAGCACCTTTTCATACACATCCAGTATTTTTTCTTTTTGACCGCTCTTCACAAAACTTTCCGCGGTAGCAAGATAATACCGGATCGCGTCTGTTATAAGCCCTTTTTCCTCATTTAACTCACCGATTGAATACAGGGCATCCGGTTCAGACGGATTAATATTCAGAACCTTCTTGTAAAGGGCCATTGCCTTCAGAGAAAAACCCTCGTGTCTGAAGAAATTTGCAGCTTTGTGGTAGGACTCGGCTGCCTTTTGCTTGATCGCTTTCTTCAGATAAAGGTCTCCGAGCGTATTGAGCATATTCCCGTCAGGAGATGAGGAAACAAGCTTTTCCATCTCAGATATTGCTTTATCGATCTGCCCCTTGGAGACGTACTTCTGGATTTCTTTTAATGTTGAGGTTTTGTCAGCCATAGCAATACATAACATATTATCTTATATAGAAAAATGTGTCAATAAACAGGCATCTAATCCTTGCGTATAATCATATGTTTATTGTTTTATGATCAACGATAATAGTATATTTCCCTTCTTGACTTGATATTCATCCCTCGGATAAGATAGAAGTCCAGGAACGAACATGAAGATAGCTATTGGTTGTGATCATGCTGGTTTTGATCTGAAAAAAGACATTCTTGACCTTCTGCACAGTCTCTCAGTTGAACACATTGACTGCGGAACAGATTCTGCAGAATCTGTTGATTATCCCGAGTTTGGAGAAAAGGTATCAAGACATGTCTCTTCAGGTGACGCGGAAAGAGGGATTCTGATCTGCGGAACAGGACTTGGCATGTCAATGGTCGCCAATAAATTTCCGAGGATCAGGGCTGCGCTCTGCAGTGATATGCTCACCGCGAAGATGAGCCGTCTTCACACTGATGCGAATGTCCTTGTGCTCGGTGCACGAATAATCGGAAAGGAAATGGCAAAAGAAATAGTAAAGACATGGCTGAACACCCCGTTTGAAGGAGACCGCCATCAGAGAAGAATTAGTAAGATTGAAGCTCTTGAGGAACAGCTGAAGACCGATGAATCCCAGCAATCTCAATAATACAGACCCCCAGGTTAGCGAAGCAATTCAAAAAGAAAAAAGCAGAGAACATGAAAAAATTGTTCTTATTGCTTCTGAAAATTATGCCAGTGAAGCAGTACTGGAGGCGCAGGGATCCGTCTTTACCAATAAATATGCTGAAGGGTATCCCGGGAAACGATATTATGGGGGGTGTGAGTATGCCGACAGGGTAGAAAACCTCGCGATCGAACGGGCACAGAGACTCTTTGGCGCGGAACACGTCAATGTTCAACCCCACTCAGGGACACAGGCTAACATGGCTGTCTACTTTTCAATGTTGAAACCCGGTGATACCATCCTTGGCATGGACCTTAATCACGGAGGGCATCTTTCACACGGTGCGTCGGTCAATTTTTCCGGCATTCTGTACAACCATGTTCATTACGGCGTAAACAAAGAAGGATTCATCGATTATAATGACGTTAGACAGCTCGCCTTACAACATAAACCACGCATGATCATCGTTGGCGCTAGTGCGTACTCACGCATACTTGATTTCCGCGTGTTTTCTGAAATCGCTGGGGAATGCGATGCGTATCTCATGGCGGATATCGCCCATATCGCAGGGCTTATTGCAGCAGGCATTCATCCTTCGCCTGTGCCGCACGCGGACTTTGTAACAACAACAACTCACAAAACACTCAGAGGGCCGCGTGGCGGCATGATCCTCTGCAAAAAAGAATACGCCAAGGCAATCGACAGAATGATCTTTCCGGGAATACAGGGTGGACCGCTGGTGCACGCAATCGCAGCAAAGGCAGTTTCCTTTCTTGAAGCGATGAGTGACTCCTTCAAACAATATCAGCAGGCTGTTGTTGACAACGCGCAGAAGCTCGCTGCAGAGCTTATCAACAGGGGATTCAGTATCATTTCCGGTGGTACGGACACCCACCTGATGCTTGTTGACTTAGTCGGCAAGAATATAACCGGTCAGGATGCTGAGGCAGCCCTGGATAGTGCCGGGATTACG
This sequence comes from Thermodesulfovibrionales bacterium, assembly GCA_041577035.1. Taxonomy (GTDB): domain Bacteria; phylum Nitrospirota; class Thermodesulfovibrionia; order Thermodesulfovibrionales; family UBA6898. The sequence continues at coordinate 14,874 of JBFGJU010000003.1, forward strand.
GTAAACAAAAATTCGATACCGTATGATACGCGGCCGCCTGCAATCACCAGCGGCATACGGCTCGGCACCCCCTGTGTTACGACCCGCGGCATGGGCGTTGATGAAATGAGTTTGATAGCAGAGCTTATTTCTTCAATAATTCATAACAATAAGAAACCTGAGGAAATAGCGGCCTGTGCGGCGAGAGTCAAAGAACTCTGTGACCGGTTCCCGATCTATAAAGAACGTATTGAGCAACAAGTTCTGAGCAATGAGTAAAGGCTTCCAGCACTCGGATTTCAGTACTCGGAACTCAGCACTCAGCACTTTGATTTAATATGAAATGTCCATTCTGTGATAATCCCGAAGACAAGGTTATTGATTCAAGAACGAGCAAAGAAGGTGACGCCATACGACGGCGGCGCGAATGCCTTGAGTGCGGAAAGCGGTTTACGTCATACGAACGGATTGAGGATCTTGTGCCTATGGTGGTCAAAAAAGACGGGAGAAGAGAGCCTTTTGATACCAACAAAATCAGGCAAGGACTTCTCATCGCGTGCAAAAAGCGGCCGATCGAAATGGATCGGCTCGATAAGATCGTTGATATGATAGAGCAGAAGATTACGGATCCGGGAGATAAAGAGATACAGAGCTCGCGGATCGGCGAAGAGATCATGGCAGCGCTTAAGGATCTGGATAAAGTTGCTTATGTCCGGTTTGCCTCGGTGTATCGGCAGTTCAAAGATATCAATGATCTTATGGATGAAGTAAAAACGCTCTTCGAGTCAAAAAGCAGCACGTAGCTCCCCGTAAGTTTTTCATTCACCTTAGCGTTAAACAATGTGTGCGATGCACACCTGCTAGTCCTCAAAAAGCATCAGTCCCAAAAAATGAAAAATTCTGGTTGAAATGTTTAACGACAAGCTCACCTACGGCTATGAAGCGTAGCGGAATAGCTGTAGGGTTCAGCGCTTCGTTAGGTATTATTATTATTATGTTCCAAAGTTATGATTACATTTCCCGTTTTCTGCCCTTTTTCAACATAGCTGTGAGCCTCGGCAATTTGTTCTAACGGATAGCATCTATCTATGACCGATTTTATCTTCCCTGCCTCAATAAGCTCTTTGAGAAAAACTAAATCCTCAGTTCCATAGCTTGCTAACGCAATTATTGCTTTCTTCCTGCTTGTTATTGAAGTCCATAACCCTTGGACCGTTTGTGTCAACCCAGGGTTAGCTAAAAGATAGGATCCTTTTTTCTTTAGCGATCTTTTACTATGTGAAAACGAACTCTTACCTGCCGTGTCAAGAATAACATCATAGGTCTCACCGTTTTTGGAAAAATCCTCTTTAGTGTAATCAATTGCCTTGTCAGCTCCTAAAGATTTTACCAATTCTAAATCCGTGGTACTGCATACTCCAGTAACGTCTGCTCCAAAGTACTTGGCAAGCTGTACCGCAAAAGTACCTATACTTCCAGTTGCTTCATAGATAAGAACTTTTTGTCCGCTCTGGATATTTCCTTTTCTAAGAAAATGCGATGCATTAAGTCCCCAACAGGAACGCCGGACCAGGTGTCGGGCCGCTGTCAGCATCTGTGTCTCCTGGGGAACTGGGCAATCTCGGTAATTTTCATACTGCCCGGCAGATTGTGAAGTATGCAGAGTATGATCCGATGGCGAGTGATTCCGGATCAAGGACAGGTCGGCGGTTTATCTCAACGAAGGGGCGTTGGCTTATGAGGAAATTTTGCTCATAGTGGGAATGGCCGTGATTACTTCGATGCTATGAAGACGCTGTTTCTCCCGCTCCGCTTTGCCTCATACAGTGCCTTATCAGCAGCATCATTGAGAAGTTCAACATTTCCATATTCAGGGAAGGCTGCCACACCGGCGCTGAAGGTTACGGAGAACTCCCTATCTTCATGCCGGAACTTGATCTGGGAGAAGCTTGTACGAATTATATCAAGCATCTCGTAAGCAAACTGTACGTCAGTATCAGTAAGTACGACTGCGAACTCCTCGCCGCCATACCGTCCAATGATGTCTGTCTTCCGGAACCTTTGCTGCAGCAGCCGTGCCAGACCGGCAATGACTTTGTCCCCCATGGGGTGGCCGTACGTATCATTTACCATCTTGAACTTGTCAATATCGATCATGGCAAAAGATACCTGGGTGGCTAACCGTTGTGCCCTTGCCACCGCGATGTTAAGGCTGAGTTTTGTCCTTGTGTGATTAAGCAGACCGGTCAAACTGTCCCTATCCATGAAGGAACGTATGGTTCTCATGCGATCTGCCCTTATGGTGACTGCGGAGATGAGATGTTCCGGTTTTACCGGCTTTGTCAGGAACTCATCTCCTCCCATGATCATGGCAGACATTTGTTTGTCAACGTTGGTCTCCCCCGACAAGAAAACGATAGGGATACTGAAGTGTGCCTTCATCTGCCTTATGGTCTTTGCAAGCTCCATCCCGTCGCATTCAGGCATATACATGTCCATAAGAATCAGATCGGGTCCAAATTCAGAAAGCCGATCGAATACGCGCAGCGGTGAGTTAACGATCTCGGTGTCCATGCCTGCCTCCTGGAGTATGAGGGAGTGGAAGTGAGCCAGTTCCGGTTCATCATCGACAACAAGTATTTTGTACGGTTCAGTCACCATCCCGGTTATCAGCGAATCAAGCTTTTCTGCAATATCTATAATATCCACCGGCTTTACAAAATAGGCGTCCGAACCAACCCTCACGGCCTGAAGCCTCGTGTTTACATCGTTACAGTCGGAAATGAATATGGCCGGGACTTCTTCGTCCATCTCTTTTCGCATATCGATCACTTCAGCAAAACAGGTCAGGTTTTCTTGCAGCAGCTCGAAATCGATGATCATGGCCGAATGTCTCTCGTTCCTGAGCGCATTTGCAAAATCCTCGCAGCGGGTGAAGCCGGCGACTTCATAGCCGAACTGGCGCATCACGATGGACATCTCTTCGAGGAGTAAATGATTACGTTCGGCGATGAAGACCATGCGGCTTTCGCCAGTTTTAGCGGTATCCCCTGACGCAGAGCTGGAAGAGACCACGACTTTCTTTCTACGCTTTTGGTTCATAGAGTCAACAGCATCATGTAATAAATCCTTAAGAATGCGAACTTCCGAAAGGATTCCGGCCTCGATGTGTGTATCCTTTTCCTTAAAGGGTTCAAGAAGTTGGACCAGCGACTTGGCCGCGTCGCTCACCTCACTGAATCCGAAAGAGGCACTCGAACCCTTGATGCTATGTGCCAGCCGGTGCAGGTTACTGGTAATTTTCTTGTTTTCGGAGTCTTTGATCAGCTTTTCATAACAGGCATCGATCTCATCGAGTTGATCCGGGAGCTGCGTGAGATAGCTCTGCCTGAGGAGTTTCAGTTTCTCTCTGATTTCGTTTTTTGTTTCGGCCATCTGATCAGCCTCTTGACCCCTTTTTCCTGAGAATCGCCTCGACTGAGGAAACGATAGTGTCCTGGATGTTTTCATCCTTGACTATGCATACATCAGCACCGGTTGCCGTAGAACTTGGATCATCGTTGCCAGTCATAAGGATAATGGCGACATCGGGGTCGGTCTTTCTGACCTCCGGTATGAGAGTAAGACCGTCCATTTCGGGCATGTTCATATCCGTTATAATAATATGCGTCGGCCCTGTCTTATGCTTCTCCAGCGCATCAAGGCCGTTCTCTGCTGTCTCAACGATATAGTCGTTCGACTGAAGAATAAAGCCTACCAAATCACTTACAAACGGATCATCATCCACCAAAACCATTCTGGTTTCCTCCGGATTCATTTCATCCTTCCTCTATCCAACCAGGTTTTTCACGGTTTCAAGCAAGGTTGTCTGGTCGAAAGAGCCCTTGACAATATAAGCGTCGGCTCCCACCTGAATACCCCTCCTCTTATCTTCCTCTTTTTCCCTTGAGGTGACAATAATAATAGGAGTATGTTTATAGGACTCTTCTTTCCTAAGATGTTCAGTCAGTGAAAAGCCATCAAGTCTCGGCATCTCCACGTCAGTGATGACAGCGTCGAATTTGAAGGCATTCGCCTTTTCGAGCCCATCCTCACCGTCTTCGGCCAACGTCACCCGGTAGCCATAGGATTCGAGTATGCTTTTTTCTATTTCTCGCGTATTGATCGAATCATCAACTACCAGGATATTGACCTCGGCCTCCTCGTCTTTCTTTTGCTCTGTATGCATCTTCATCGCCCGATCCTCTCTTGCTGCTTCTAGCATAGCAGGGATGTGCAGTACATTTACGATGTCGTTTCTTCCGGAAATCGTAACACCTGACACCATCTTTATATCCTTCATATGGGCAGGGAGTGATTTGATAACCATATCTTCCTCATCAATGAGTGCATCAACAATAAGCCCCAGGTGTTCGGTGCCGCTATGGACGATGATAATGAGCGGTTCCCTCTCGGCAGCAGATGGGGATCCGCCATTTTTTGGGGACAGATGCAGCAGCGAGGCCAGATCTGCAACAGGAATAAATTCATTGCGCAGCTTAATGACTGTCCTGTCCACCACGCTCATCAACGCTGACCGGGTGACGCGAATGATCTCTCTGACATAATGGGTCGCAATGGCGAAGGTTGTTCCGGAAACCGTCACGAGGAGTATAGGCATGATAGCAAGGGTGAGCGGGAGGAGGATTGAGAAGACCGTTCCCCTGCCTTCCGAAGTCTTGACGGTTATGACCCCTTTAAGGTCTTCTGCAATATTCTTCTTGACCACATCCATGCCGACACCACGACCGGAGAGATCGGTGACAATGGCACTGGTACTAAACCCCGGCTGGAAGATCAGGTCGACAAGAGCCGTCTTATCCAGAGCATCCAGCTCTTCTTCGGTAAACATCTTCTTTTTGAGGGCCTTCTCCTTTACGCTTTTTAAAGGAATGCCTCTTCCATCATCGCTGAGTTCAATGATCACATTTCCTGCTTCATAGAAAGCCGATATCTTTACGACAGCCCTCGCCGATTTTCCGGTCTTTGTCCGGTCTTCAGGAGTCTCTATCCCATGGTCGACAGCATTGCGGATCATATGCACAAGAGGGTCCCCGATCTTTTCCACCATTTTTTTGTCCAATTCGATATCTCCTCCCTCGATGACCAGGTCCACTTCTTTGTCCATCGAGCGCGCAATGTCACGGACCAGTCGCTGGAGTGACTCGAAAACAATCGAAAGGGGGACCATGCGCATGAGCAGCGCCTTTTCCTGAAGCTCTCCGATGAGTAATTCCTGGATTGTATTGTCGTCTTTCATAGTGGTGGCAAGCTGCCGCACCTGGATTTGGAGGGCGCTCGCCAGGTCAAGGAGCGCATCAGGAACTGTTTCACTCCCCTGTTCACTCACTTTTTTTATGAACTCCACGTAAGACTTCACGCTCCGTTCAGTCTCTTTCATATCCTGCATGCGCTGTTTCAGCCGGAACTGATTTGATACCATTTCTCCCATGAGCTTTATGAGATCGTCCAGTTTTGCGGAGCTGATCCGCACCGTTTCAGAGATCTTGAGCTCCGCTTCCTTTGGAACAGTCAGCTCTTCTGTGCGGGGTGCTGATGCGGCAGATTTTGGCTTGGGTTTTGCGGGCCCGGCGATTTCCTCTTCATTTCCTTTTTCAGAAACAGGTTGAGTCGCCGGCATTATCTTATTCGCTGCACAGGAGCCTCCCTCAGCAGCCTCTGTGAGCGCCGTGCATAATTCGCTGTTGTCAGCGGTAATATTCTGCCCTGCAGCAGTCTTTTCGATCATATCTGAGATGGCATCAATGCCCCTGAAAAGCAGATCAGCAAGCTCTTTTGAGTGCTTAATCTTTTTGTCCCGCAATGAGCCAAGGGCATCTTCAAGCTTGTGAGCCAGCTTATTAATGGCTGCAAGCTTCAGCATTTTCGAAGAGCCCTTTATCGTATGGGCCGAGCGGAATATCGCATGAATGGTTTCAGAATTATCAGGATTTTTTTCGAGAGCGATGAGCCCGTCGTTGAGCCTGGTAACATTATCGCGAGACTCCTCCACAAAACGGGCGATAAATATTTTCCTATCAAATGCCACGGCATAGCTCCCTTATTTTAGTTCCTTTTCTAACTGCGCAAGATTGTTCTTGCAGAGATGCACAATCTGATCTATGGGAAAAGATAGAGGGAAAAAAGTGAGACCATGATTTTTGATATCCCCCGTTCTTAACAGACTGATGACGATATCGTATTCGCGGCGAGCCCTGTCAAGTTCTCCCCGCAGACGATGAATTTCAGCAATATAGAAGTGGGCGAGCCAGCACGATGACTGGATATATAACGCTTCTTTAAACCTCCTGAAAGCGGCTTCGTCGTCATTACGTAGCTTCTCTATCATCCCCAGGAGGAGAAATGCCTCGAGACACCACGGATCCTGCTCAATACAGGTCAAACATATCTTCTCGGCCTTGTCCAGTTCCTTCAGGTTGATCAGCACGGTCGCTTTCAAGGTATATGCCTTGATAAATAAATGATTCTGCTTGACCACATTGTCAATACAGTTCAACGCTTCGTGGTAATGCTTCCCCCTGGCAAGCGCCAGCGCCTCGTCAAAAAGTTCGCTCGCCTCTCTTTTGTCCTGGACAGGTGTCTTTTCCGCAGGGATTGCCGCGGGCGGCACTATCCTGTCCTGATTCCCGGGCCTGGCCGTAACTGAGTGCCTCTGCCCGGAAGGTCTGCTCATCCCCGACCCTTGTTTCTTGCGAGGCCGAGCCCGCCGATCGCTTATGCCAATATGTAGCTTTTTTTGGTAGAAGAACTGATTGTCAATATCTACCAGTGACATGATGCCGATGTTGTGGGCCAGGGTTTCAGTGGAACTGAGGAAGATGAATCCGTTATCGTTCAGAAGATCAGCCAATTTTGAAAAAATGCTCTTCTGGACATTCGGTTCAAAATAGATAGAAACGTTGCGATAGAAGATCACATCGAGGTTTTTCAATGAGTCAGGGTAGGTGTTGTTGAGGAGATTCAGCTGCTGGAACTCGACCTGGTCAGACACCATATCCTTCAACTTGAAGAAGTTCGGGCCTGCTGCATCGAAATACTTGCTTTTGAGGTTCTCAGGAAAATTTCTGAATGAGTGTCCGGTATAACATGCATGTTTGGCTCGGGCGAAGACGTCGCTATCAATATCGACTCCGATTACGGAGAAAAGACTTCCGGAACTAGTGCCATACTTTTCCATAAGCGACATGACAAGCGAATAAGGTTCCTCTCCTGTCGAACAACCGGCGCTCATAATCCTTATTTTCTCATTCGGCTTCTTTGATTCAAGCAGGCCGGGGAGAAGACTTTCAGTGAGCACCTGAAAGTGAGCCGGTTCCCGAAAGAAATAGGTCTCGTTAACGGTCAGGAGGGTAATAAGAATATCGAGCTCTTTATGATCAGACATCACGCACTCAAAGTACTTTGCAGGAGATCTGAGACCCAGAGCAGACATTCTCTTCTGAACACTGTGTTTGAGCATCGCCATTCTCGCCTCGTCAAACGAAAGCCCGCAGCTTTTCTTTATGAAGTCCCTGAGGGGAGATAAATCTATTCCACTGCAGACTCCCTGGTCGGATTGCTTAGGTCCGTGCCCTCCTCCCCCATCCCGTATCACTATCTGCCGGCTCATATACTGAGCAACCTCACCACTTCAGATCCGATATCCCTGATCGGCAGAACTCTGCTGATGCTGCCGACTTCAATGGCGATCCTGTTCATGCCAAATATAACGGAGGTCGCCTCATTCTGTGCTATGGTAATCCCTCCTGCCTTATGTATCGCTGTGATTCCCGCTGCGCCGTCATTCCCCATGCCGGTCAATATGACACCGACGCTCTTATTCCCATACACACGGGCTACGGAAGACAGGAGCAGATCACAGGAAGGGTGATAAATATCTCCCGGTGCCCGTTCGATCAGTGAAATCCTTTTTGCGCTACCCAGCTCCATGTGCTGTTCCGAAGGCGACAGATAGACGATACCGGGTTCCAGCAATTGTCCGTGTTCTGCCACGGTGAGATGCAGATTTGATGCATTGCTGAGCCAGTCTGCAAGCCCCTTGACGAACCCATCAGGAATATGTTGCGTAATTACAACAGGGCAGGGAAATTTCTCTGGTAGGCTTGAAAGGATGGTTGAAAGTGCATGAGGACCTCCGGTCGGTGAGGCGATGGCGATAATCCTGCCGGTATCCTTAACCAGACCCAACGGCCTCAGAGGTTCCGGTGGTTTCTGTACAGCACGTTTGCCTCTTATGTGAGTAATCACCTTGACCTGCGAGAGGAGCTTGACCTTTTTGATAAATTCATGCGCGGAATCAAGACTCATGTCCGGTTTTGGGAGAAGATCCAGTGCGCCCTTGGAGACCGCAGTGTAAGCTGTGTGGGCATCGTCATGTGTAGTCACAACAAGTATGGGGACAGCATCCGTAGCCATGATATGCTCGATAGCCTCAATTCCGTTCATGACCGGCATTTCAATATCCATGGTCACGATATCCGGCTTCAGGTCCCTGATCTTTTCAATAGCCTCTCTGCCGTTCGTCGCCTCGCCGATTACTTTTATCTGTTTGTCCATCAACAAATTGGATTTAACCATCGCTCGTGCAAGAGCGCTGTCATCAACTATCAGCACTCTAACAATTTCCTTGCAACTCTTTCGCATGCACGTCTTCTCAGTGCGCGTTCTCATACCATTACTCGATCTTGAACTTCTCGACCGCTTCCTTCAAATTGTCAGATAATAGTGCCATGTTCGTAGCGATTGACGTAATCTGATTAATCGCATCCGTGTTCTGTGTTGATCCTGTCATAATCTCTTTCAGCGCATTCAGAACCTGACTGCTCGCGGTCTTTTGCTGCTGGGTCGACAAAGATATCTGCTTCGCGGAATCGGTTGTCTGATTGGCCGCATCCACAATCTCGATGAGGAGTTCGCTCGTATGTCCGGAATATTCGATACCGCCTTTTATACCCTTGGAACCTTTTTCAGAGGTTATCACAAGCCGCTCGATAGCTTCCTGAATTTCATTGATCTTCGCCTCGATTTCTCCCGTAGATTCCATGACACTGTCTGCGAGCTTGCGTATCTCGACCGCAACAACAGCAAAGCGCTTGCCTGCCTCGCCGGCACTGGAAGCCTCGAGCGCAGCATTGAATGCGATAAGTTTGGTCTGATCCGCGATATTATTAATGATCTCCATTATTTTTGTGATTTCCTTTGACCGCTTTCCGAGTTCGTAAATCTCCTGGATGCTATGATCGTTATCTGTGCTAATCTCTTCCATTTTAGCGATCACAGCACTTACTGATTCTGCCCCTGTCTTTAAATCATCACAGGTCTTGTTGGCATTATCCACCACTGACGTCGAATATTCAGCAATCTGTGATGAGGATGCCGAAAGTTCTTCCATGGTAGAAGTTATCTCTGTCACAGCCGCGGATTGCTCGGTGGTGACGGAGGCCTGTTGTTGCACCGCACCGGATATATCGTTTGCATGGATATTGATGTCTCCAGCCGAACTGGCGACCTTCTTCATGATATCAAGCAGATTTCCCATATACGCATTGAACAGCTTTGCGATCTCTCCGAATTCGTTCTTCTCTTTCACGGGGATTCTGACTGTGAGGTCATTCTGCGCGTTCTTCAGCGTCGTGACAAAGGTCTTTACAGGCTCAGTCATGAAACGGTCGACATACGGCCTTAATATCCAGAAAATGAACAGAACCGCTATCAGGGAAATGATGAAAGTCCTTGCGACGAGAAATGCTAAACCTTTATATATCCGTGAGCGCTCAGCGGTGACCATCTGGTCGACATCGCTTGTTCCTGTATCGGCAGCAGCCAGCCAGTTCAATTTTTCGATCGTCTTCGCGAAAACGACACGGGAATGTACGCTGCCGTCAGCCTCTTTCGTTGTATATTCAAGAAATCCTTCCCCCTTGTCTCCGGTGATCTTTGTGAGTTCCTGTAGGGAGGTTGCGTCACCGGCATTCTTCGGGCTGACTACATTTTTTTCTTCCTGACGGACACCTGTATGGTGGTAAACAACAGCGCCATTCCCATCATAGATCCATAAAGAGCCGTTCATGCTGTTTGTCAGTTTTTTCACCATCTCGACGGCTTGTTGCTGTGGTATGTCCTCGATCGATTGCGTAACGAGGGTTACGAAACTCCTGACCTGGTTTTTCCGTTCAGCGAGGAACGTCTCTCGGTAATCCTCCAGGCGCTTTTCGCTGTCAAAGTAGAAGCCCGAAATAGAGAGAATCCCCAAAAGGGTATATACGATGGCGAGCGGAAGTACCATATAGAATAGCCATAACCTTCTCAGCGATGTGTTAAGCTTAAAAAATTCGATGAGTGAGAACTTCATGTAGTTGCCTCCCCTCCTTTATTCAGAAAAGCCAAATGTGTATTGTTGTTTTGATTATGAATATCATGCAATCTAAGAAAATCAATGAGGATTATAATACCCTCTTCTCTAACCGCAACTCCCCATACTGCCTGACAAGCATTGCATGCTGCCAGGAGAGGGGGAAGGGGACGAATAGAGTCGAGCCGAACGGAAAGGATGTCGTCGGGTGACTTAATTATGACCGCATACGGCGTTACGTCATTTATCATAAGAGCTTTCGGTGCCTGAAGGCGCTCCGGCTTCTCGCCTAAGGGGATCTTTTCAGAAAAAGGGACCAGTTTCATTCCCAATGCTTCAGCTTCATCTGCTGGTATCACTCCGCCAACCTGTTCCGTATCCACTCCTAAAGTGATCCCCCCCAGGGCAAATACCAGAATTTCCAATTCATTTGTCTGCGCCGCGCTGAAGCCTTGTCCCGATTTCATGTATCCGGAGTGTGCCGGCGTAAATAATATACTCCTGTCCCGTCTTCCGAAAGTCATGAGCCAAGTCTCCCGAATATTCTCCTCATGTCGAGAAGCGTAACATTCCTGTCCTGGTACATAAGCTCTCCGGCTACATATTCCCTAACTTTTGAACTAAGCGTTGTGAGGGGTGGCTTGACAAAGCTTTCCGGAATATCAATAACATCTTCGACAGAATCTACGATGATTCCGGATCGTACGCTACCCATTTCGAGAATTGCAATGCGGCTTTTCGGTGAAGGTTTTGAATCGGGCAGCCCGAGCAGACTGTTTATGTTGATAACTGACTCGATATCACCTCTTATATTAATCACTCCCGGTATAAAGTCAGGGGAGCCCGGGACATAATATCGCGGCAGGAGCGGAAGAATCTCTTTTACCTCAGGTCCATTGAAGGCATATAGCCCGTCCAAAAGAGAGAAGATCACCACCTTTATAGTGTCTTCTTCGACATCGAGAATCTTTTCTCTTTTCTCGCGGCTTCTCAGTTCATCGAGAATAAGCTTACTCTTGCTCTGTTGCGTTTCCATTCGTCTTGATCTCCAATCAATTATTCATGCGTCTTTCACTTGTCTACCGCTTCATACTGTATCCACAGTTTGACTGATAAATACAAATCAGACGTCATTATGTCCACATGAAATAGTCATTTATTATTAATTAACTACATTTATTTGCAATTTACATGCCATTATTATTCCCTCCTCCACTTTTAAACTACCTAAAGTTAAAGGAAATTTTTAGTAAGGGCCATCGATCTATTATATTTTATTGACATTTATTGACAAGTTTAGAGCAGGATGCGGTCTAACCAAGCTCCCCACGCTTGCGGAATTTTTTTGCCGAGAGCACTATGGTGCTAAATAACGCAGGAATGATACCTTCTCTGTTTCTCCAGATAATCGACAGCTTCTATCGCATCAAAGGGAATGTCTCCGGGCGTCACTTATTATCTTTGACGAAATGCGGTCTCTGCAAACAACGTGGCATCTTGTGCTCAGCAGGCACCTGACAATGAAGAGGTAGTAATACGGCTTATGTGCTCCTCAAGTGCTGTTTTGTGTAAATTTACAAAGGCCACCTCGGGAAAAGCACACCTCCTATCAAATGATACTGACTATTAGGGGTGTCCATCAATTCAGGGGAAGTCCATTCCATAATCTTTGCTTGAAAAGACCTTCAAATCAATATAGAGTAGAAAAGAAATTATATTATGAGTTACGGGGCTATCAAATGGACTATTCTCTGGGCTTTGTTCCTGACAGTTCCTTCCATGCTCTTTATGGTTCAGGCTGTCATTTTTCTGCCAGCAATTTTTTTTGTTGGTGGACTATTTGTTTCTTTATCTAAGATTCCACAACAAGGCATTTCTGAACCTCTAATATTTGTCGTATTTTTGGGTGCACACTTGCTCGTTTACTTTGCAGTCTATTATGTGATCTCCCTACTGACGGCCAAGGTTGTTATTCGAATTCGCAGTATTAACATAAGACATATTACAGTTTTCTTGATGCTTATCTGTTTAGGAATCTTAACTTTATTGCCTGTATATGGTGGAGGGGGGCACGGACCTATTAGATGGGGCTCACTCTTATCTGCAGTGGGTAAAGATTACGGGATAAAGGCGCTTATCATTATCTACTTGCCTGCACTCATCTTGCCCGTCATGGTCATTATATTTCAGAGACGGAAGCGCTTGAAGAAAGGTGCTTGACTCAAAGAGTTACAGATTTAATTAGGAAAAATCTTTCGATCCCACTCCCCTTCATATTAGCAATTTTCTGCTGAAATCGACAGTTTGGCAAGAGCTGACACGTTTAACGACATAAGATATAATGGTATGAGTCTGTGATATAAGATGCTAAAAAAGATTTCTGACATCTTTACGAAAGGAAAAACGAAGAAAAAAGGGGGCAGGTCTTGTATGTTAACATCTCCACAGAAATAGAATTCAGAATATCATGGGTGGTGGGGTCAAGTCTTCCATAGGCGGATAAACCCCGCCCGAGGCGGATAAACCCCGCCCGAGGCGGATAAACCTGCCTGCCGGCAGGCAGGTCTTGTTTCTTGAATTTTTCTCATTTTCCCTTTTTCACTATTCTCCTTATGGTCGATTAGTGCACTAATTATTTCTGTCTTTTTGGTTTAACCTCTACTGGCAAGCGGGCGAGCTTTTTACGCTGAAATATGGCGCGCATTTTTGATTGTTTTCGACGGTTTTTGATATAATGATTTTTGTCTTAAGTGCTGTAAGTTATTGAATTTTGGGGAGTAGTGTAAGGGCAACACGGCAGGTTCTGGACCTGCTTATAGGGGTTCGAATCCTCTCTCCCCAGCCAGCACGTAAAATCCCTTCGGGATCACGTGCTGACACGTGGAGAACGCAGTGAACTTTACGTGTCAGTTCACTCTGTAGGGATTCAATAGAGAACCCCGTAATAATTCGTTGATTTTACGGGGTCATTTTCTTACCATACTTCATGTTCTATGTATACATCCT
>JBFGJU010000004.1:0-23204 GCA_041577035.1 Thermodesulfovibrionales bacterium
CCGGACAGACTAACATCGATCACTTCATCGAGTTCGTATCCATCACCTCTTCTGTACCCGGAGCGGGCGTACCTTTTCAGATCAGTGTGGTATAAATAACCATCAAGCCCCTCCTTCATTTGACCGGCTGCTTTTTCATATTTCTCTGCCAGGGGGGCATCCTGAAAGAGTCTCGCAAAGTTCGCTGCAGCCCTCAGACCGGCAATTACCGCTGCGACAGTAAAAGAGTGTACTCCGAACCGCTCTTCCCAGAGGTCATAGCAGGGGAGAGGCAGTTTAGTCGCCGGATCGCGATAGGTCATCATAAAGTCAGCAGACTTTTTTATAAGTTTATCATAGAGCGGTCTGATGAATTCTATGTCTTTTGAACATTCATAGTGTATCCAGAGTGCCCAGAGAATCAAAGCAGTCGAGTCCTCCTGTATGGGGAGCACCTCCTTCCCATTATGCAACCATGGGTGCCAGTTGCTGGCCAATGATCCATCAGGATTGTAATGCTGGTAGAGATATCCTTCCTCTGATAGAACGCGGGCGCAAAAGTCGAAGAATTTCATACACACATGCGTGTAACCGGCCTTTGCCAATGCAGCGGCAACGAAAGCCCCATCGCGTCCCCACATGTAAGAATACGTATCTTTTCCAAAACGGACTATATCCGAGTCATTTGCTGCAATGATCGCTCCCCTGTTGTCTATCTGAGTTCTCAAAATAAGGAGGCTTCGGTTAAAAATGTCAGTTACAGATGCTGGTAAGTCTCCAAAGGATCGGTATGCTTTACTGGCCCACGCTCCCCAGTAATCCGATGTGCGTTTGATCAGCTGATCCGGCGTCTTCTCTATGACATTCCTGTTAAGATGAGCCACCTCATGGTAATTCATGCCTGCCGCAATCCAGTAAAAGGCCTCTGCTTTCCCACTGGGGGCCAATTGCAGCCAAATGCCGATTGCAGAGTCAGCAGAACCCCATGAAATCGGGTTTCCGCTCAGTTCTCCATCCTCGGCGTCTCTCCATGTTCCTTCCCTCCCCGGAATCTCCTTGTCGCCACAGGCGTAGTGATCCACACCACACGTTTCAGACTTACAGCAATTAATGAGAAAATACCGATTGGCTTTGTAGTGAATTATCGATCGGGTCCGTGGATCAAAATAAGCCGTGTCACCAATATCATTGCCATAAAGATGAAAGTCGTGACTGAAAAAGAGCTTCACCTGACGCTCATTCCCTTGCAGATTTGTTACCTCGACTTTTTTAATATATATATTCAAGTCCACATCAACCACGTCAGAGCAGTGCAGTTCCAGACCCAGGGACTTGTTTTTCAGAAAGACATTCGTAACAATGCTGTTGTCATGATACCTCAGGTCCTTTTCCCATTCCGGGCCTGTCCAGGAACAGCGCCCGTCTACCCACACTCCAAACCGAAAGGGATGCCCCATTGAATGGTTCTCCTGGCCAATAAAGGGAAAATATACATCCCTGATCTGATAATCCGAGTCAAAATTAAAAAGAAGATTTCCGTTGCTTACCGTAATGTCTTTGGGCATGATTTCTTATGCGGCTTTTCGTTCATGGTGGAGAGGCTTTAAAGAAGAGCCGGTTGACAACCTGCTGTGGCTGTCGGGTATTTTATGATTGCCGATTATCAGATGATATAATTCTGAATAGTTATAGGCCATAATTGCTGTGGAGAAATGAGTCTGCACATGTCTCCGGCATTCAAGAGGATCGACACGATCTATACGGTCGACAGCTTTAATCATAGCGCTCATGGAATCTACCACGAACCCTGTTTTTCCGTCTACCACAATTTCCGGGACAGAGCCTTTATTGAATGCAATAACCGGCGTGCCGCATGCCATCGATTCGATCATCACAAGCCCGAATGGCTCACCCCACTGTATAGGGAATAAGGTAGCCCGCGCATGCCGGTACCATTGCTTTTTATGTTCGCTGTTGATTTCTCCGATGTAGATAATCTGTTTGTCGCAGTCCAATAACGGCTTTATTACTTTGTCATAATAATCATTATCAACCGGATATGTGCCAACTTCAACCGAAAGGTCAATATCATGCTGCAAGCCCGCAAAAAACTCCCTATCCGCAACTTTATTCTGTACACAACCGGCAATGATAAGTTTAGAACCTGTTTTTTTCGCAACTTCTATGGCCTTATCCTGTCCCTTGTCACGGGTTATCCTGCCGATAGTGAATAAATAGCTTCCTTTATCAGGTTCTTTTTTTACAGGATAGTTTTCAACTTCAATCCCGTGGTAGACAACATTCTCCGCACTTACAAAGCTAGTATACTCTTTTCTTTGGTATTCACTTATTGCAGCGCAATATACCAAGGGAGATGACAAAAGAGGATTGCACCAGCGCTGGTAAGCTCCTTTCAGCGAGCTGTCTTTCGCGGAAACGTGAAGGGTCATCACAATCGGTATATGCATGTTGAATACACTGTCATACATGAATTCGACCGCTTTTGCATCATGCATGTGTATGACGTCAATGTCACCCATCCCTGCTCTGTACAATGCATGTGAAAGATGCATATTCATGATCTTACGCCGTTCCGGCGTGTTATCTCTGCAATAGTCACCGATGCTTTGATCAACAGTTGCGTAATGTTCCCCGGAGACTCTGGAATCACCTGAACAGGCAACGATTGACCTGTGCCCCAAAGAATGGAGCCCTTTATCTATATTATGAATGACCGTTTCTATCGGACCATAACCAAGGCCCGGACTGATCGGCTGGTTAAGGGTTGCTACGTGCAATATTGCCAGTTCTTCAGTGTTATTCTTTAGTGTCATGGCTCTCCTAATCCTACTAAAAGGTAAGTTCTTTCAGGCATGTCTGAGGATAGATATTCTGTCTGTATATCATATCCCCTTGGAATGAAAAGCCCCCCTGGAGTGCAGGGGGGCTTTTAAGGTCGATTAGAGTTTTACAACGTTAATAGCCTTGGGGCCTTTCGGGCCATTTTCAGTATCAAAGCTAACCTGGTCACCCTCGGCAAGGCTCTTAAAGCCATTGCCCTGGATGGATGTGTGGTGTACAAAAGCTTCACTTCCGTCTTCACTCGTAATAAAGCCGAAGCCCTTGCTGTCGTTAAACCATTTTACAGTTCCTTGTGCCATGATTATTTACCTCCTTTTCAGTATTTGAAGTTTCAGGAGGTAAAGTCATAAAAAAACCGCAAAGCTGGATACTTTGCGGTTAAAATGCAACAAAATACTCCATTAAGCTTCATAGAGATGTTAGCATATTACGAAATAAATAAGCAAACAGAATAATTTAAATCTGTAAAAGTCTTCTTTTATCTTGTTTCTTCGATTACGACAGTGCTTATCTCAATCGAATCCCACAAGTGTGCGCGCCAGGGCACGGATGAGAACTATAGGAAGAAAAAATATTTCTCAGCGTAACACGTGCAATCAATTCATCCGTAGTTGTTTCAGTTTCTGAGAACGGCATCTTTACAGATGTAGTCCGCTTTTCTAACTGGATTTGTTTATTAAGGTGATCTGTCAGAAAACTATTTTTACTGCATCTTTTGCGATTGATATTTCTGCAGGAGTTGTGCCGAAGTAATCACCATCAACCTGTATATATGCACGGCCTTTTATTTCTATATGTTCCGATGTTACATAGATTACGTCATCATTCCTGAGATGTGTGCCTCTCACCACGCCAAAGACATATCTCAGCAGGTCAGATCGTTTTTTCCCCTCAAAAATGCACATATGGAGACGTGGATCAAGGACACTCGAATCAGGGGTTACCGAAAAATGGCCTCCGTACTTGCGTGCGTTTCCAACTACGGCACAATAACCTGCATAATCCCTTCCCTCAGTCTTCAGAGTCAGCTTCTCCGGACTGTAGAAAACAAAGTTTTTTAGCCCGCTCATGACATAGGCAGCTTTTCCGGATACCTTCTTAAGTGACCAGTTAACGTCACGTACGGCCTTTCCATCAAACCCAATTCCGGCCATGAGAGAAAAATAACGCGAAACCCGTGATGAACCCTTTAAAAGGGTGATTGTACCGAGACATATTCTTTTGGGGGTCTTTGACAGGGCGGTTTCCACGGCACCATCAATATGTTCGGGTATTGCAAGTTCCTTTGCAAGGACATTGGTGGTGCCAAGCGGAAGTACGGCCAGAGGTATTTCTGACCAGACAAGGCCATTTATCACTTCATTGATAGTGCCGTCTCCGCCTGCAGCGATTATGAGAAATGGTTTCTTCTCCCGGGCTTTTCTGGCCAGATGTTCTGCATCTCCCCTTTTTTTTGTCAGGAAAATCTCGGACGAAAATCCCTTTTTTGTCAGCAGGGCCGCAGTCGATTCAATCTTTCTTACAGATGATTTCCTTGCTGCGGGATTACTTATTATTACTATCAAGGATTTCATGAAGAGATACCACTCCTGAACAATCAGCTATCTTGTTGATCATGACGACTGATGTTTCAAGAAACTCTGTTAATGCTTCCACATCCGTGTTCTCTGCTACGAAAAATACCCTGCCTCCTTTTTTGCTTTTTTTCCGTTTTATATAAGGAATTCTAACATACCCGTATTTTCTTGAAGAGACATATCCAGTGGTATAGTCAGGGTCATCGGATATACAGAGCTCCGCCATTATATGGTGGCGGGACGCTACCTTTGATGCGAGGATGATTGCTTCTTTCACGGCAGTAATATTTATTTTCTGCCCCGCGAGATTGCGAGAAAGGATCCTGTCGGCCTTTTCTGTGATGCCGAGTCGTGAGACCCGAACACCTCTTTCTTTGTCGGGATCGATTCTGCTTCCGGACAGTGCAGTCACGAGAGCAGCGCCCCGTAATGTCTGGGCGCTCTGCACGATGGAAAAAGCTTTTTCTATGGCATGTTCTGATATGCCGGTGGAAAGCAGGATTTTTCGGATATATCTTTCTGATGTTAAACGAGAGCGGCTTTTAATCGTTTTAACCGGAAGTGACTGGATCTTCAGAGGTTTTTGCCTGAGCTTCTCAAGGGTTATGGCGATTGTGTCCGGCTTGCCCCTGGGGTGATTGATAGCCCTGGCAATATATTCATTTATCATTCTGCTGATATCTGGTTCTTTATACAGCCCCTCAGCTCCAGAAACATGAATTTCATACGGGGTCAAACCGGAAGCTGAATGCTGTTGATTATATCTTTTGCGTTTTGCGCTGTGCGCCCTGCTTTTTTTTGACGCACGCATCCGTATATTCCACATAATGTGGATTATACTACAGGGAAACTGAAATATAATAAAATATGACTATGCACGTGAAGAGTAGGGCATGATCACACCGGTCGAGAGATTCAGGGGATGCCTGATGGGTCTGGTTCTCGGAGACGCCATTGGTGCTCCTTTCGAAGGCTGTCGACAGGGGATAGAGCCTGACTTTCAGAAAGACCTGCCTGCAGTACTTCACTATACTGATGATTCAGAGATGGCTATCGGTGTTGGAGAGTCGCTGATTGCTTCAGACGGATTTGACCCTGATGATATGGCGATGAGATTTGCTGAAAATTACAACCCCCTGAGGGGGTATGGTTCCGGAACTGCGGCAATTATGAACATGATCAAGAGCGGCATGCACTGGAAAGAAGCAAATAAAAAAGTATTTAAAGATGGATCTTTTGGTAATGGAGCTGCCATGCGCGCTGCTCCGTTAGGACTGTTCTTTTCCCGCAGCACAGGACAACTCCGGGCAACAGTTGAAGAAGCAAGTTCAATAACGCACCATCATTCCCTGGGAAAAGAAGGCGCAGTTTTACTTGCATATGCAGTTTCTTTGCTCGTGAGGCAGGAAGTCGTGAATGACAAAAACCGTATGATAGACGCACTGCTTGGATTTACTACGTCGGACAAATACTCTGCAAAACTCCAAATCATGAAGGAATTGATGAAAGAAGACGCACGCAGGGAACAGGTTGTCTTGAGACTGGGCAATACCGTTCTGGCATTGGAATCTGTTCCAGCGGCGCTCTATGTCTTTTTAGTCTATGGGAGTGATTTCAAAAAGATGATGCAGGTTTGCATTTCCCTGGGCGGGGATACTGATACTATTGGTGCTATGGCAGGTGCCTTGAGCGGATGTCTTCTTGGAGAGCAGGCTCTGCCGGTGGAATTGATTCAGAAACTCGAAAATGGTGAAAAAGGAAAGGACCAGATAGCGGAAATTGCTGAAAGGCTCTTTCTCATGCATCAGGCCCGTTCATAGTATTTTTCCTTTGCTTTAATCTACGCCACGATATGTCCGAACTGCTCAATAAGCCTTTTGTCGTCTTCGAAATTTCTGCCCGGTGTTGTAAGATAATTTCCGGTAAGCAGACCATCAGCTCCCGCAATGAAAATCAAGGAATTAAATTCACCGAGGGTCTGCATCCTGCCGCCGCATATCCGTATTTCTTTATCCGGCATGATACATCTGAACAGACTTATGATCTTGAGAGCTTCAAGAGGCGCAAGGAAGGGCTGGTGCTCTAGTCTGGTTCCCCGGATCGGAATAAGAAAATTAATAGGAACAGAGTCAGGACTAAGTTCTTTGAGAGCAAAGGCAAGGCTGATTCTATCTTCCCAGCCCTCTCCGATACCAAAGATTCCACCAGAGCACAATGAAATATCTGCAGAATGAACGTCTGTAATTGTCTTTATTTTATCCTGATAAGAATGCGTTGTGCATATTGCAGGGAACAACCGTTCAGACGTTTCAAGATTGTGATGATATCTTTCAAGGCCGGCATCCTTTAGCAGGAGCAATTCCGCACGTGAGAGGAGACCGAGTGTGGCACAGGGAAGTAATCCCATCGATCGTATGTCAGAGATAGTATCGGCAATGACGTTAAGGTCTTTAGGCGAGGCCTTTTTGCCGCTCGTTACGATACAAAAGCGTTTTGCACCGCCATCATATGCCTCTCGCGCTTTTTCAAGAAGGCTTTTTTTCCCGAGGAGCGAAAACGACGGAGTCTCAGCCGTATTCTTCGAAGACTGGGCACAATATGAACAATCTTCAGAGCAGGATCCGGATTTTGCGTTAACGATCGCGCAGAGATCAATCGTATTTTTCCTGAAATGATGTCGTATCCGGTTAGCCGCAGAAAAGAGCTCGAACAGGTCATGACCGGAAATTGATGCTAAAAAACGAGCATCGGTTCTGGAAAGGCCTTTCCCAGCAGTGATATTCCCTTCAAGCGTGTCGAACACGTCATTATTGTTACAAACAGGAGGGTGAATGTCAACCAAACTCTGGTAAGGGGTTTACAATTTTTCTTTAAACTTTATGTTATTCAGCAACTCTTCTTTGGTAAAGACACCTTTTGAGATGAGGAGATCGATTACGCTTTCGATAATAAGTTTCTGAGACCGCTCCTTTTGCTGAGCCCCTGTTTTTTGCTGGGTCTTTTCAGATACCGGTTCCGGCTGGCCGGTCTTTCTGTCTGGATCCTTATGCTTTGAATCCGTGTGCATTGAACTCGTTATCATTTCCGCCATTTTCTCTTTGTTTACGGAATGGGCATGCCCGACATCAAGGCCTTCGTAGTAGACCCCGATCGCCCTTTGAATATCTGATTCGAGGGCGAGCAGAGGCTTGAGTCTCACCCCGAGCAGGAAACGCAGGTCATCCAGGGTCTTGAGATCCGTCGGATCAGATATGGCAAGTAACAGGGAATTCTTTTCGAACTTGACCGGGAAAATAGTATATTTCTTTGCGATATCAAGCCGTACCATATCCAGCACATCATGGGAAGGATTTCCATACGATTCAATTGATATACATTTTTGTCCGAGCTGTTTTTCCAGAAGTACACTCATATCTTTTTCAGAAACAAAGCCCTTTTTCAGGAATATTGATCCAAGCCGTCCACCCCATTGCCGTTGATACGCCAGTGCCGACTGCAACTGTGTGTCATCAATCAAACCTTCGTCAACAAGCATCTGCCCCAGTCTCTTTTTTTCTTTATCCATCGCCTTCTCCAAATATGTTCTTAGCTCTCTCGCTAACCATATCGTATATCAAATCCCTTTGCTTCGCCAGTGCACGTTTCCCACGTGATTTCAATATGAGTAACAGATGCACCGGGAGGCCCCTTCCTGTATTCCCCGAGCGCCTTCTTGATATGTTCGTGATTTCCCTCTAAAACAGCCTCCACCCTTCCGTCATACAGATTCCTCACCCATCCGCTCAGGCCGAGATTCATTGCAGTATCTCTCGCAAAGACCCGATAAAAGACCCCCTGTACTCTTCCTTCGATATACATATGGGCTCGCCCACATTCCATTCCATTGATATTATAAAGTAACTCTGCTGTATTTAATAGATTTTTTTCAAGGGAATCATTATTCCGGAGTCCCATCAGAAACGGTTCTTCATGTCGCCCGGCAATACGTCTGCTCTGCCTTTCCGGTCTTGAACCGAATGCTGTATAGAACGTGATGTGCAATGAGTACGTTTTCCAGAAACTGAATGAGTTTCAGTGTTTTTAATGAATTCCCTTTTTTGAAGAGAAGGAAGCCATATATGGTGTGCTACAGATTCAAATATACAATATTTTGATATATATAGGTTTTTATTATTTTTTACTTGACTTTAGGTGGTTAATCCTCTATATTGAGTGGTAAATAGTGGTAGAAAGTGGAGGAGAGGTGCCAGCATTTTCAGGTAAATATTATTACTCGATCGATCCCAAGGGCAGAATTATCATTCCGGCTCCTTTCAGAGAGATTATTTCCTCAAATTATAGCCCAAAATTATATATTGTGAACGCAGCCTTTGATAAATGCCTTCATGTTTATCCGCAGGAAGAATGGAACAGGCTTGAAGAAAAAGTCCGTCACCTGCCAAAAATGCAGGAGGAAGTCAGATTCTTTATGAGACGGGTTATTGCATCGGCCCAGGAAAGTGAAATGGATAAACAGGGAAGAATCTTAGTTCCTGCTGCTCACCGCGAGGATGCAGCACTGCATGACGACATTGTGATTGTAGGACAGATTGAAAAAATAGAGCTTTGGGACAGAGGTGAATGGGATGCTATTGTTGATCCTTCAAAGATCGACAAGAAGGCCGTCGAAGAAAAACTGGCGGCGTTTGGACTATAAATGACAATACCACATCTCCCGGTTATGGTGCGGGAGGTGATTGAGATATTAAACCCTAAGAAGGGCGGTATTTATGTTGACGCGACGGTTGGACTTGGAGGCCATGCAGAGAGCATTTTAAACATGATAGGAAAGAGTGGAATTATGATCGGGATAGACAGAGACGAAGCGACACTGCACGTAACCGAAAAAAAATATGATGATCCCAGACTGATACTCAGGCATGGGAACTTCTCGGATATGGAACGAATCCTTTCCGAAGAAGGATTCAGTTCCGTTGACGGAATCCTCTTTGATCTCGGTGTATCCATGAAACAGCTTAGGGATCTGGTCCGGGGCTTTAGTTTTTTTTCTGATGAGCGCCTTGACATGAGGATGGACACGTCACAACCTTTTTCAGCGTGGGATATCGTGAACCGATATGCCGAAAAAGATCTGGTGAGAGTATTAAAGGATTACGGCGAAGAGCATAGGGCAGTTCGGATTGCGCGTGCAATAGTCCGTCAGAGAGATAAAAAGAATATTCATTCCTGCTCTGAACTTGCAGATATCGTATCGCGTACTGTCGGCAGAAGAGGAAGAATTCATCCGGCCACAAAGACGTTCCAGGCCCTCAGAATCGAAGTGAATAAAGAGATGGATGAGCTGGAAAAAGGATTAAACACGTCATTGAATCAATTGAGCCGGAGCGGTCGATTCTGTGTTATTTCGTATCATTCTCTTGAAGACAGAGCCGTAAAAACGTTCATAAGAGATAATGCAAAAAAAGGATTGGTACGCTCACTGACGAAGAAACCGCTTACACCGGCACTTATTGAGAAACGCCTGAATGCGTCCTCGAGGAGTGCAAAACTAAGGGGGGCAGAAAAACTATGATGCGGAGGAGCGAAAAGACCGGCATGCTATTCCTGTATAAACCATTTTTCATACTCTTTCTGTTTTTCAGTCTGTTTGGACTCATATGGCTTCGGTCAAGCGTTATGACTACCGCCTATGAATTGCGCTCCCTTGAAGAAACGAGAATGGCAATGATCAAGGACCGGGAAATGCTCTTGGCAAAGAGAGCAAAGCTTATGTCGCTTGAAAAAATCAATGCATCTTTTCAGGGAAAGGCGAAAAGAAGGAAACGATATGCCGCAAAAGGATATGTATTCCCCGAGCGGAGCAGGGTAGTGCATATCAAAACACGTTCGCAGACGACGCCATATAAGGTTTCACTGAAAAAAAACAGCAAAAGATAAAATAGCAGTTTTTTACTGGGGGAGCTATTTGAACAGAAAGAGAGCAATTATTTTGAATACCGCAATAATCTTTGGATTTTTTGCGGTATTTTTTCGTCTCGTAGACCTGATGGTTATAAATCACAGCATGTTTTTGGAACGGGCGAGGGCACAGCATATGACGTCCACGGAAATTCAGGTGAAAAGAGGATACATTTTCGACCGTCGAGGCAGGGAATTTGCCGTGAATCTTGAACTGGAGTCATTCTACTGTCACCCTGAAGAAACTGCGATTGATGCGAAGAGGCTGAAAAAACTATCTAAAATTCTGCGCATGAAGCCTAACGTGGTAAAAGCACGATTTAATCCAAACAAGAAATTCCGATGGATCAACAGAAAACTCACTCCGGAGACAGCAGAAAAAGTAAGGAACCTTGAGCTAACCGGTTGTGGATTTGTCCCTGAAGCAAAAAGAATCTATCCGAAAGGGAAATTGGCTTCGCATATTATTGGTGCCGTTGGTCTCGATAACCAGGCGCTTGAAGGTATAGAACTGAAATACAACAAATATCTCGGTGCTTCAGGTGGTAAGGTCTTCTTTTCACGAGATGCAAGCGGCAGAATGTTGTCATCGGGTATGACGTTGGAGTCTAAAGGTAATAATGTAATTCTCACTATTGATGAAGGTCTGCAGTACATCGTCGAACAGGAACTCGACAAGGCAATGGTACGGACGAGGGCCAGGGCGGCCTCTGCGATCATGATGGATCCCATGACGGGTGAAATTCTTGCCCTGGCAAACAGGCCAACGTATGATCCGAATACGATTGGACGTGCCAGTAAACACAGAATACGCAATAGGGTGATCACTGACATTTATGAGCCTGGGTCTACGTTCAAAGCAATTATTGCAGCAGCGGCCCTGGAGGAACGGTTATTTACTCTTCATACCAGGTTTGATTGCACCGAAGGCAGTATTGTTGTCGGCGGCAAGACCATTCATGATTCCCACAAACAAGATGAGATAATTTCTTTCAAAGAAGTCATACAAAAGTCGTCAAACGTGGGATCGGTGATGATCGCTCTCAAACTCGGTAAAGAACGGGTATATTCATATGCCAAACGGTTCGGATTTGGCATAAAGACAGGCATTGATCTTCCAGGTGAAGTTCCCGGCTGGATACGAAAACCGGAAGACTGGTCAGGAGTCTCTATCGGCGCTATCTCACTTGGGCAGGAAATCGCTGCAACGCCATTGCAGATTTTACGGGCATATGCAGCGATTGCCAATGGAGGATACCTTGTAAAACCGCACATTATGTCCGGAATCAGGGACCCGCAC
Organism: Thermodesulfovibrionales bacterium; assembly: GCA_041577035.1. Lineage (GTDB taxonomy): Bacteria > Nitrospirota > Thermodesulfovibrionia > Thermodesulfovibrionales > UBA6898. Next base: position 11,677 of record JBFGJU010000004.1, read on the forward strand.
GGGGAGTTATTGGTTTCATTTCAGGAGACGGAAAAGGAAAAAATAATCTCTGCGCGGACGGCCATACTCTTAAGAAAGACATTAAAAACGGTTGTTGAGGAAGGCGGCACTGCACCGGATGCGGCGATAGATGGGAATAAGGTAGCGGGAAAGACGGGAACGGCGCAGGTTATTGACCCCAAAACAAAAAGGTATTCCAGAGACAGGTTTAACAGTTCATTTGTTGGTTTTGTACCTGCGGACAATCCGAAATTTGTTTTAATAGTCGTTCTCTATGAACCAAAAGGGAAGACATTCGGCGGCCTGGTTGCCGGTCCGGTCTTTAAGGATATAGCGGAACAGGCGCTTTCATATATGGATGTGCCGTTAGACTACGCCCCTGACGGGAACCTCCTGCTGGTGTCTCAATAACATGGAGCCCATTGCCGTCGAGATGGGCGAATGCGGTGCATGATAGAAAAAGTGTAGTGGAAACGATATGAAACTTGAAGTGATATTAAAAGGCATTGATTCAAGAGTGATCTCTGGCACGACAGCGATTGATATCTCTGGTGTTTCTTATGATTCACGGACTGTTCGGGAAGGCCATCTTTTTGTCGCCCTCAAGGGCATGAAACGCGATGGTCATGACTTTATTGAAGATGCTGTTCATAAGGGTGCTTCCGCAGTCGTGTGTGAAGATGATGAAAGTGGGTCAGTCTTTGCAAAAAAGCATCAGTCAGGTACCGCAGTCCTGGTGAAAAACAGCAGGAAATCCCTTGCGCATATAGCTCATAACTTCTACGGGCACCCATCGTTCTCTCTCGTTGTCATCGGAATAACGGGGACCAATGGTAAAACAACTACTTCATATCTGCTGAAGTCAATTTTAGAATGCTGGGGAAAGAAAGTTGGGCTGACCGGAACGATACAACATATGATCGGAAGCGACAGGTATGAGACAAGTTTTACCACTCCTGAGGCCCCGGAATTTCAACAGATGCTGCATACGATGCTTTCATCAGGATGTACCCACGTTGTATCAGAGATTTCGTCTCATGCCCTGGCACTATACCGGATTGATGGAACGGTTTTTCATTCCGGAATTTTCACTAATCTTACAAGCGAACATCTTGATTTTCACGATACCATGGATGAGTATTTCAGGGCGAAAGAAAGATTTTTCACGGAACTCTTGCCCCCGGGCGCGACGGCAGTAATCAATTATGATGATATCTGGGGAAGGAGGCTTTTAGACTCATATTCTGGCAAGAAGATAACCTATGGACTTGAATCAGGTGCCGATATGGTTGCCACTGACATTCAGTCGACCGTTGATGGTCTCACATTTACCCTTGTTGCAGAGAGACAGAACCTCTCGGTCAAGTCTCCACTGATGGGACTGCCCAATATCTATAACATATTGTCCGCCGCCGGTGCGGCACGGTCTTTAAAGGTACCATGGGATATCATTTTGGGTGGCATACAGAATACGGCGATGGTTACGGGGCGGTTTGAGAAAGTGAATGCGGGGCAGGGATTTCTGGCAGTCGTTGACTATGCACATACTGCGGATGCTCTGGAAAGGCTTATTTACTCTGCACGTGGCCTGACAAATGGAAAAATTATCACGGTCTTTGGCTGCGGTGGTGACAGAGACCGAACCAAGAGACCAGAAATGGGAGCAATAGCGACCAAGCTCAGTGATGCAGTAATTATAACGACTGATAACCCGAGGACAGAATCACCGCACGAAATCATTCAGGAGATAGAAGCAGGCGCGGTAAGAAACAACTATCTGATCGAATCTGACAGAGAAGCGGCAATACAACGCGCGGTATTGATGGCAGCGGAAGGTGATATTGTGCTTGTTGCCGGAAAAGGTCATGAAACATATCAGGAGATAAAAGGAGAAAAATGCACATTTAACGACCGGGAGGTTTTAGAGAAACAGATACGTCTGATAAGCAGAGGCAAGAGAAGTATTTAACGTGGAAGGTGTGGATGTGCAGACCATAAAAGAGAACATGGCAGTGTTAAAACTTGATGAGATTCTTCAGGCGACCGGAGGAAGGATTTTGTGTGGCATGAAGCAGGAATTTAATGGTCTGTCAATTGATTCGCGGACAATCAGAAAAGGCGAACTGTTTATTCCCTTGAAGGGAGAACATTTCGATGGACACGATTTCGTTCATGACGCCTTGAATGTCGGTGCGGGTGCCCTGGTGCATCTTCCTCCTTCAAATCATTTGAGGGGAAAGACCATAATTTACGTTAAAAATACTCTGCTAGCTCTTCATAATATTGCTCGTTACCTGCGTTCGAAGCTTCCGGTACCGGCCATATGCGTAACGGGAACAAACGGCAAAACAACAGTGAAAGAACTCATTTCTTCGATAATCAGTCAGAGCAATACGGTCCTGAAGACCGAAGGAAACATGAATAACCATATAGGCCTTCCATTGAGTATTTCCAGGATGAGAGGTGATGAGACCGTAATAGTTGCGGAAATGGGCTCAAACACGGAAGGTGACATAAAAACGCTCTGTGAAATTGTCTATCCTGAATTCGGTGTTGTAACGAATGTCGGCCCTGCTCACCTTGAAGGTTTTGGTAGCCTCGAAATGGTACGAAAAACTGATCTTGAAATACTCGATTATGTGAGCGTCGCCTCATTAAATGCCGATGACAAGTTCCTTATGAATGGAGTAAACCATTTCAGCGGCAGAATGATTACGTACGGCATACAAGAAGATGCAGATGTTACTGCGCGTGAAATAGTGTTAAAAGAAAGAAGCTCTACTTTCTCGCTCTGTTTCAGGAAAGAAGAGAGTGTGCAGATCAACCTTAAGTTGGCAGGAAGATTCAATATCTCTAACACACTTGCCGCAGCGTCCATAGCTCATGCATACGGAATACAGCCACTACAGATAAAGAACGGGTTGGAGTCTTTTGAGGGAGTTCCTATGCGCCTTGAAATGAAAGACTTCAAAGGTGCTTTAATTATCAGTGATGTGTACAATGCCAATCCAGCTTCAATGGAAGAATCGATAAAAGAGCTGGTCAGGCTGAAAAGACGCAGGACCATCGCCGTTCTGGGCGACATGCTCGAACTCGGGTCATATACCGAAGAGGCTCATACGGAACTTGTCAAAGAAGTATCTGACTTATCTGTTGATGTCCTGATAGCAGTCGGACCGGCGATGCAGAAAGCAGCATCCGAATTCAGGGGGACCTGTCACAGTACCGATACCGCTGATAATGCCAGAGAGATTCTGCTCGCTGTTATGGAAGAAGGCGATACGGTTCTCGTCAAAGGGTCACGAGGTATGCGCATGGAAGACGTCATTAAAGATCTGCCGGAAAAGGGAGAAAACAGTGCTCTATAATTTTTTATACAGTCTTCATGAGTATTACTTCCCTTTTAATGTATTCAGGTACATCACATTCAGAACTGCTCTTGCAATCATAACATCAATGCTATTAACACTGGTTATAGGACCATGGATCATCAGGAGACTAAAAAAAATCAGCATGACCCAGCAGATACGCGATGATGGACCTGAGACTCATGTCAAGAAGTACGGAACGCCTACCATGGGCGGGATCATGATAATCATCTCGATAATGGTATCGGCCCTGATGTGGAGTGATGTAATGAATATATACATCCGGATAATGATTGTTGCTCTGCTGGGGTTTGGATCAATCGGACTCTTTGATGACTATCTGAAGACAGCTCGTGGAGACTCAAAAGGACTTCGCGCGTGTTACAAGTTTGGATGGCAGATAGCCCTTGCCCTTGTGATTGGGTTTATTATTTATAAGAATCCGAATGATCCGTATTATTCTCATCTTAGTGTCCCCTTCTTGAAAAAAATGCTCATAAACCTCGGCTGGTTTTATATTCCCTTTGCGATACTCGTTATTGTCGGATCTTCAAATGCCGTGAATCTGACCGATGGCATTGACGGCCTTGCGATCGGGCTTGTTGGCATAGCGATTATCGCAAACATGATCCTTGTTTATATATCGGGACACGCCGGCTTTGCCGACTATCTTCAGGTATTACACCTTAAAGAGACCGGGGAACTAACGGTCTTTTGCGGTGCAATGCTTGGTGCTTCTCTTGGTTTTTTATGGTTTAACTCATATCCGGCTGATGTATTTATGGGTGATGTCGGATCGCTGAGCCTTGGCGGAGCCCTCGGGACACTCGCTGTCATCACAAAACATGAAATAACACTTGCTGTTGTAGGAGGAATTTTTGTTGTTGAGACACTTTCTGTTGTATTCCAGGTAGCGTCATTCAAGCTGACGGGAAGAAGGATTTTAAAGATGGCTCCGATTCACCATCACTTTGAATTGAAAGGCTGGCACGAATCAAAGGTCATAGTAAGATTTTGGATTGTGGGCATTATGCTGGCCCTGTTGAGTCTCGCAACACTCAAACTGAGGTGACATATGATTACAGGTAAACAGATTTCAGTATGGAGCAAACAGTTTATTCGATTGTTCTTGAATCCATTGCATATTATTCTGCTGCTAACTGCTTCTTGCCTGATTCCCGGGATATCGTACGCTGTTGAAATTCAGTCGAGAGCTGCCGTAGTTATGGATGCGACGACCAAGCAGGTCTTGTATGCGAAAAACCCCGAACTCAAGCTGAAACCGGCAAGCACGACGAAATTAATGACCGCACTTATCTCCGTAGAAAGATCAAAATTAGATGATGTTGTGACGATCAGCAGACGAGCGGTAAACGTAGCACCCACGAAAATGGGATTTAAGATCGGAGACAAAGTAACGATTGAGGAGCTCCTGTATGCAGCACTCATGAAGTCCGCGAATGATGCCGCTGTTGCTTTGGCCGAGGCTGTCGCCGGTTCGGAAAAGAACTTTGTGAAATTAATGAACCAAAAGGCAATAGCACTGGGTTTGAAGGATACAAAATTTGTAAATCCGCACGGCTTACCGGGCAGGGGGCAGTATATTACGGCATATGATCTTGCCACGATTATGGGCCATGCGATCAAGAACCCGGTGATCAGAGAAATTCTGGGAACAAGGGTCCGAAAGGTTTCGACTGAGACAGGCAGATCAAAGTTCGTCAAAAGCACAAACAAGCTCCTATGGTTTGATGAAGAGGTGCTCGGAGGAAAAACCGGATATACACGCCGTGCACGTCACTGTTTTACCGGTGTAGCAGATAGAGAGGAAGAATCGGTTATCATTGCGCTTCTCGGTACTCCAAAGCGCGATCTTCTGTGGAAAGAGGCAGAAACCTTGCTGGATTTCGGATACAAAGTAAAAGATAACCTTGAAGAACCGGTCGTCTTCCTTACGCGGTCTTCTTTATATAGAGAGCAACTTAAGAAAGCGTCGTATACAAAGAAGATAAAGGCCAGGATCCCGGTGAAAGAAAAACAGAAAAAAGAACGGAAAAAACCGATTTACCGATAGTATGCTTAAAAAGACTGTATGCTTTTTTTATAAATGGAGAGCAATGTAATGACCATGGTAATCAGCAGATTAGAGAAGGAAATCCGGGAAACCAAAGTGACTGTGGTTGGCCTGGGGAGAAGCGGTTTAGGGGCCGCCAATCTTCTTGCCGGTATGGGCGCAGATGTGACGGTTACTGATATGCAGTCATATGATAAACTTTCTGACTCTGCAGCAAAGCTTTCGCCACTGGTTAAGCGAGCTCTCGGAAGTAATGACGCTGACTGTTTCCATAATCCGGATGTCATAATCATCAGTCCGGGTGTTTCACCAAACATTGAACCGATTGCGAATGCTGCTACCCGGAAAATTCCGATTATTGGAGAGCTGGAACTTGCATATCAGGTCATGCAAAGTCATCAAAAAGGGAAGCATATCCCTTTTTTGTGTGTTACCGGTACAAATGGTAAATCGACGACGATTACACTCCTGAATCATATGCTGGCAAAGGGCGGACTTGCAACGTTGTTCGGTGGCAATATCGGCAACGCTTTAACCGAGGAAATTCTACGAACGATCAAGAGTGAAGAGGCAGGCGAAGAACGTCAAAAACTTCATTATGTTGTCGTTGAAGTTTCGAGCTTTCAACTCGAGACAATAGATCAGTTCAGGCCTCATATCGCGGCCATTTTGAATATAACCCCCGATCATCTGGATAGATATCAGTCAATGTCTGAGTATGTAAACGCGAAAACAAGGATATTTGAAAATCAGAATCAGAAAGATTTTTTAGTACTCAATGCAGATGATCCGGTGGTGAACGAGATAAAGAACAGACAATTAAATTCACGAAGAAAACAGCCGAAGATTATATCCTTCAGCCGGGGCAAAGAAGTGACAGGTATTATATGCGATGGCGGGAAACTTTTCTGTGCTATGCCTGAATATACTGATTGTGATCCGCAGGTCCCTTTTATTGCCGAAAATGAGATAAAAATCAAGGGTACCCATAACCTGGAGAATGCCATGGCTGCATCAGCCATGGCTCTCCTTGCACGCTGCCCGCTTGGGGCGGTTATAGAGTCTTTGAAAGAATTTGAGGGTCTTGAACACAGAATGGAGTTTGTGAGGGAACTGGATGGCGTTACCTATATCAATGATTCTAAAGGAACCAATGTCAGTGCAGTAGCGAGATCTCTGGAAGGCTTTCAGGTTCCCGTGATATTAATCGCAGGTGGACGTGATAAAGATGGCGCATTTTCGCTCCTTAAAGAAGTAATTGCTCAGAAGGTCAAAGGGCTGATTTTAATGGGTGAGGCAAGCCGAAAAATAAAGGCGGTGCTGGGCGATGTCACTGCGACGATTCTGGTCGAAAGCATGGAAGAGGCCATTACAGCTGCGCATACCATGGCGGAAACAGGAGATGTAGTACTATTATCTCCTGCGTGCGCCAGCTTCGATATGTTTAAAGATTTTGAAGATAGAGGAAGACAGTTCAAGCATAAGGTTATGGAGCTTTAGAGCAATGGTCAGTCAACAGACAGACAATAAAACATCAGTGGTGAAAACGTATGACAGACTGCTTCTGCTGTTCATGATTCTCTTGCTGGCATTTGGAGCATTAATGATTTACAGTTCCACAGCCGTGGTGAGCCCGAATGAAACCGATACCGTTTCAGAGTTTTACTACTTTAAAAAACATCTGTTTACTGTTGTATTGGGAGCTCTGGCATTGATTGTCTTCTGCAATATGAAACTGGCAAATGTGAGAAAAGGAGCGGTGCCGCTCCTCGTTTTTTCCTTCATTTTGCTGGTTCTGGTCTTTATACCGGATATAGGGATAACTGCCGGAGGGGCCAAACGATGGATTAAACTCTGGCCGAGTACGTTCCAACCGTCTGAACTGGTAAAACTGTCAATGGTTGTCTATCTGGCGAGACATATGTCTCAGCCGGAATACCATATTGATCGCCTCAGCTCTTTTATCCAGCCGATAGTGGTTATGATCCTGTTCCAGATTATTTTTCTTAAGCAACCTGATTTTGGCGCTACGATCAGTCTCGGCCTTCTGACATTTGGCATGTTGTATATATCGGGAACGAAACTGAGATATCTGGGATCTGTTTTTGTCCTTTCGATACCGGTTTTCATTAAATTAGCAATGGAGCCCTACCGGTTAAAACGAATCCTTTCTTTTATTGACCCATATAAGGATCCACTGGGAAGCGGATTTCAGCTCGTTCAGTCATTTATCGCATTCGGAAGCGGGGGATTTACCGGACTGGGGCTCGGAGAGTCGAAGCAGAAACTGGCCTATCTCCCCGCTTCGCATACTGATTTTATATTCTCAATGGTTGGAGAAGAACTTGGCTTGATAGGTGCAACCGTTGTTATGCTGCTTTTCGTTTTTCTCTTTATAAGAGGTATTTCGATCGCAAATAAATCAAAAAGCCCGTTTGTCTACTTTTTAGCATACGGCTTAGTACTGTTGATCTCCCTTCAGGCGCTGATCAATTTTTCCGTTGTTACCGGACTTGTTCCAACAAAAGGCCTGCCATTGCCGTTCATGAGTTACGGTGGCTCTGCATTGCTGGTCAATATGATCGCGATCGGCATTTTGTTAAAGATATCAAAAGGGGAAGAAGACGATTTGCTGCCGGAAAAAAATTATCGTGTTACGCGAAGAGCAGCCAGAAGAACTATTTATGGCAGAAAAGGGTATAGACCATGAGAGTGCTTATAGCCGGAGGCGGGACCGGAGGACATGTTTTCCCTGGCCTTGCAGTGGCAGAAGAACTGAAAAAAAGAGAAAGCACAACTGAAATCATGTTTGTTGGTACGGAACATGGTATAGAGGCAAAGATTGTTCCCAGGGAAGGATTTGCCATAGAATTTTTGCGTGCAGAAGGATTTGTCGGCAAGTCTATACTGAAGAAAATCAAAGCTACGGCCAAAGCGATCCTCTCAATCAAAGATGCATACAGCATTTTAAAGACCTTTGTGCCTGATATCGTCATTGGAGTGGGTGGCTATGCCTCTGGAGCACTCGTACTGATTGCTCACATGAAGTCTGTTCCAACCATTATCCACGAACAGAATTCAGTCCCTGGCCTTACGAACAGAATTCTGGGAAGATTTGTCGACAGGATATGCACTACATATCAGGAAAGCCTTACTTTTTTCCCAAAACACAAGACGTTTTTAACGGGTAATCCGGTAAGAGCAAAAATTCTAAAAGGAGAGAAAGATTCCGCCGCCAGATTGTTTTCACTCGAAAAAGATTTATTTACCGTATTTGTGTTTGGAGGTAGTTCCGGTGCACGGTCAATAAACAGAGTCATAGTTAATGCATTGAATTACATGACTGATATCAGTGAAAAGATCCAGTTCCTTCATCAAACCGGCACTCAGGATTATGAGAGCGTACGCAATGCCTACAGAAAAGCAGGCTTCAGGGGAACTGTTACACCGTTTATATATCAGATGGCTGAGGCATATGCCATGGCCGATATCGTTGTCTCACGAGCCGGCGCCACAACACTTTCTGAAATAACGGCTCTCGGGAAACCATCCATTCTTATCCCGTATCCTTTTGCAGCTGGCAAACATCAGGAGTTAAATGCCATGAAACTCAGGGAAATGGGAGCTGCGTTTATGATTTCTGATAAAGAACTTAATGGAGAAACCGTGGCTGAATATATCAAAAGAATTTATGAGGATGATTCGGTAAGCGCCGACATGCAGAGGGCCAGCAGGGGACTCGGCAGGCGAGATGCGTGCACCAAAATTGTAGATATAGCAGAAAGTCTGTTGCGAGAAGCAGGCAAAACGGATTCCAGGGGAGCGTCGTACTCCTCTTCAAAGTCGTCCGGACAGAGTTCATTGAAAGAAGGCAGAAAACAGATGTCATCGTTAAGAAAAAAGAAATCCATGGTAATGCAGCACCAGGTAAGGAAATGATTTTGTGTTTGAACGATACAAAAGCATACATTTTATCGGGATAGGTGGCATAGGAATGTCAGGGATTGCAGAGGTGCTTTTTAATCTTGGCTATGAAGTGACCGGGTCCGATAAAAAGGAGTCAGAGACAGTGCACAGACTGAAACGTCTGGGTATCCCCGTGGCAATCGGACAGAAGCAGGAACATGTTGCAGACGCGCATGTGGTTGTTGTCTCGTCTGCTGTATCTGATGACAATCCGGAAGTCGTTGCTGCACGAAATCGATCTATACCCGTTATCCCCCGGGCTGAAATGCTGGCCGAGCTTGCCAGATTAAAATACAGCATTCTGATTGCGGGGACCCATGGAAAGACGACAACAACATCACTCATTGCAGCAATCCTTGGTTATGGGGAACTGGACCCAACCATTGTGATTGGCGGAAAACTGAAGGCCCTCGGCAGTAATGCAAAACTGGGTAGTGGAGATTTCTTTGTTGCAGAAGCCGACGAAAGTGATGGATCTTTTCTTATGCTGTCGCCCACCATCGCAATTGTTACCAATATTGACCGGGAGCATATGGAATTCTTCAAAAATATTGAAAAATTAAAAGAAGCCTTCCTGTCGTTTATTAATAAAGTTCCTTTTTACGGTGTTTCGATTATCTGTACAGAAGATGCGAACGTACGAGAACTGCTTCCGCATATTCATAGACGGTTTATTACTTATTCTTTTTCTGAATCATCCGATATGTTTGCAAAGAACATTGAAACAGAATTCATGCATACCAGTTTCGACGTTGTTTACAAAAGTGAAGATCTGGGGAGATTCATGATTCCTCTTCCGGGAACTCACAATGTGCTCAATGCCCTCGCCTGTATTGGCGTATCAGTGGAACTGCACATAGCAGTACCGAAAATAAAGGAGGCGCTTCGTACATTTGGCGGTATTCAGAGGCGCTTCGAGTTTAAAGGGGAAGTCAACGGCATCACGGTCTACGACGATTACGGCCATCATCCTGCAGAGATAAGGGCAACACTTAAGGCTGCAAAAGAGAACCTGAAATATATAGGGGCAGACAGCAGGCTGGTTGTCATTTTTCAGCCCCACAGATACACGAGGACTGCTGACCTAATGGATGAATTTGCCCTTTCTTTTTCGGATGCTGCCATTCTTTACCTGATGCAGATTTATCCTGCAGGAGAAAAGCCGATGGAAGGAATAACTTCGGAAGTCCTGTGCAGACATATGACCGAACGGGGATACCACACGGTTTCATGCTGTAAAAGTTCGGACGGTGTTGTATCATCCGTTCTTTCAAAGGTCAAACGAGGCGATTTGATCCTGACACTTGGTGCAGGAGATGTCTGGAAGACAGGGGAACAAATACTGGAACGGCTGAAACAGCCTGAAAACATGAGATGAAAAAAGTTAATACAAGAATGCTCAGTGAGAAGGAATGGCAGGAGCTATTGAAGGATCAGTTTAAAGGGAGCTTAAAATGTAATGTGCCTATGAAGAACCATACCCGCCTGGCAATAGGGGGGCCTGCAGATGCGCTGTCAGTGCCTGATGACCCGATATCCCTGAAAAATCTCATCGTCATCTTGAAGGAACAGGGTATACCGTTTATGACCCTGGGAAGTGGAACAAACATGCTCGTTCGAGACGGTGGAATCGAGGGAATGGTTATCATGCTTCAGGCATTCAACAGAATAGAGATGATCAAAGAGTATGAAGATTCTGTTGATATCTTTGTAGAAGCAGGCCTGCGCTGGCAGAAACTGGTTAATTACTGCAAGGAAAAAGGGTACGCGGGCGTAGAAGGCTTAACCGGCATACCGGGGACTGTTGGAGGAGCTATATACGGAAATGCCGGATCCTACGGGTATGAAACAAAGGATGTGATTGATACTGTCGCCATTATGGATCAGCAAGGAATGCTTGACCGGGTTAAGGCCGAGGGCCTCGGTTTTGACTACAGAACATCGGCCATTTCCGGCAGAAATATCATCCTGAGTGCGAATATGAGAATGAAAAAAGATGCAAGTGAATCGGTATCCATGCGCACTGAAGATTTTTTCAGAGATAGAAAAGAGAAACAACCTCTTGCAGAGAAATCTGCAGGATGTGTCTTTAAAAATCCGAAAGGTAGCTCAGCAGGAAA
>JBFGJU010000005.1:0-20922 GCA_041577035.1 Thermodesulfovibrionales bacterium
CTTATATATGTATATTTTATTTTTAAGACTTTCTAAAAAGCAATGAAATCAAAAATTTATGTTCTTTCTAAAATTATCTGGACATTTGCAAAAAACTGTTTAATTATCATTAGCAATTTTAATACCAGCGACAAAAATATCCGTTAAAATCTAAATATCATGGTAACTTATGCAATGTCTGATATCTGAGAGAAAGATATCAGACTCCTTGGAAGTTACGATTTAGTAACAATATTCTCTGTTATATGTGGTCCAGATCCAAGCTCTACTTTAAAGCACTGTTGCCAGTGATATCTTGAACCTGGAAATCTCTTTTTCATCTCATACATGTCCATCCGATATGATATGCATCGATTCTATCGCAAAATATTATTAAACATGAATATTCAAAAACTAAAACCACATTTATGACAAGAGATATGATACTGCAAAAACTGTTTGCCCGGTTCTGTAAGTACTAATGATCCAGAGCTTACATGCGTGCGTATTTATTCTGCACCTTCCACCATCATGGAGGGTCGTCACAGCCAAGAAATTCAAGCAATTCCTGCTTTTTGCCTTTTTGGGAGCAGGCATTCCATTCTTCAACTTTCTTTAAATATGAATCCTGCTCAAGAAAATCCGATACAGCAATCCGATGGATGTCTTTGAGAGAACGTGATCTGCCGAAACGGTATCTGCATCTAAAATCATCATGCGCACTATCCTGCACATTCAGATCATGCAGGGAATTATCATCCTCCAGGGTAACCTGCAGTGGAAACATCCTGCACGACATCGGCCTGAAGTTATACACCGAGCAGGATTGATCATCAGAGAGGAACAGGCAGCGCCCCTTTACCTTGCGCAAACCCATGGTCCGTTTCCCGTATGACGTACGGATCAAAAACCGGTCGTCATCATCTGCATCAACGTTTGCATACAGACTCACTATCTTCCCTGCCTGGAGTCCCGTGGCTTTTACCAGCCGGTTAATATCATGATGCGTTGCCAAGGCAACAGGAATCCGACAGCACGTACTGCACTGTGAGCACTCAACAGCCAATAGTTTCGAAATTTTCTTTTTCTTCCGTGTTCCGGATTTTCTCTTTGTCATGACGTTTTCCGGATAATCTCATCCAATTCTTCTTTCTGATCTTTATTTTACCTTAAAAGTCTCATATACAATCAATCTTTCGGCCGCTTCCACCTGCGGTGCATCCAGAGCCACTCTGATGGATTATCCTTTATGTAGTTCTCAACAGATCGTGAAAACGCGATTGTGTTATTCATTACTGCTTTTTCCGAATCCTCTGAAAAAGAGAGTTCAACTTCTTCCAGAAATACCACTCTCTGTCCTTGATCCACCCTCTGTATGAAAAGCGGGATGACCGGGGCGCCTGTCTTCATGGCTAGTAATGCCGGCATTTTTGTGGTATACGCTTTTGTCCCGAGAAATTCTATCACGACCCCCTCAGAACTCATCACGTTCTGATCTATAAGGATACCGACTACTTCATTCTTTCGTAAAGAAGAAAGAATCTCTTTCAGAGCACCCTTCTTGTAGATCACTGTATTGCCGTACTTCTCACGGGTCTTTTCCATAAATCTGTTTATATAAGGATTATTCTGACGTCGTGCAACAATTTTTGTTTTTTGAGCACGCACTGCTGCCACGAGCGCAAGAAGCTCCCAGTTTCCGCAATGTCCTGTAATAAAGATAACTCCATTTCCCTTCCTGAAGGCCTTCTCAAAATGTTCAAGGCCCCGAACGTCTACACTGTTTATGATTTCATCTCCAAGGCCGAAGTAAATCTTTATAATTTCGACAGCAGACTTGCCGTAATTGCTGAAATTCTGCCTGATGATGAACTCGGGATCTTCCTGAACAGATACGGCATTTCTTGCAATTGCATCTTTCAGATTGGTCAGAGCAATATTTCGTCTGTTCTTCCAGACATGAAAAAGAAGTGTTCCCAGAAATCCGCCAACCTTCAGTGACAGGTTATACGGAATGAGGGCGAGCGGAAGGGCAAAGAGTATTATCAGAAGAAACTGGACAAACCAGAAGCCTTTTTTCATGAATTATTATCTTCTTTATCATTTTCTTCTTCCTTTTCTTTATCTTTCTTTTCCTTAAACGACCGGGTAATTTCTGTGAGCCGCTGTAATACCAGGTAATGAACGGTGCCCTCGGGATATGTCCCGTCTTCACGGCGTTCTCCGGCCGGCATGCCGGTGAGGATCTCCAGCCCTTCCTCAACCCGTTCAATAGGATAGATGGTAAATGTGCCGTCCTTGACTGCGTCAACCACATCCTTTTTTATCATCAGGTTATGAACATTCTTCTTCGGAATGATCACCCCCTGCGTTCCGTCAAGACCGCGTAGCTTGCAGAGATCAAAAAATCCTTCTATCTTTTCATTGACACCGCCGATAGGCTGAACATCGCCGTTCTGGTCCATTGATCCAGTAAGTGCAATATTCTGTTTCAGCGGGATCCCCGCAAGGCTGCTCAGGATTACATACAGTTCAGCACATGATGCGCTGTCGCCTTCGACCATATCATAGAGCTGTTCAAACGTTATAGATGCGGAAAAGCTTATCGGTTTCTTCTGTGCGTAGGTGCTGCCGATATAATGGGTAATAATGAGAATCGCTTTCTCGTGAATTTTCCCGCTCATCTTTGTCTCTCGCTCGATATTTATGACCCCTGACTTGCCAGCATACGTCCTGGCGGTAATCCTTGATGGTTTTCCGAAACGGTAATCACCCATATCGAGCACTGCGAGTCCATTCACCTGACCGACTTTATCCCCTGTTGAATCCACGATCAATGTGCCTTCCATCATTAATTCCTGGAGGCGTTCTTCTATTCTGTTTGTCCTGTAAATCTTTTCCTGCAATGCCTTTTCTACGTGCTCGTTTTTCACCAGGGTACTGCCGGCTTTTTTTGCCCAGAAGTTGGATTCAGTTATGACGTCTGCAATTTCACTGAACTTGGATGAAAGTTTTCCCTGATGTTCAGCCAGCCTCGATCCATATTCGACGATCTTGGCAACTCCCGACTTGTCAAAGGGATGATACCCGCCCTGCTTACACCTGCTCGCAATAAAAGATGCATATTTTTGCATAGTCTCATTGTTTTTCGGCATGCGAACATCAAAATCAGACTTCACCTTAAACAGTTCCCGATATTCTTCATCCAGATTATACAGCAGATAATAAAGGTGGGGATTCCCGAGCAGTATCACCTTAACATTAAGCGGCAGGGCCTCTGGTCTCAGCGTTGACGTTGAAACAAGTCGGTACTGTTCCCAGATATCTTCCAGCTTAATTTCCCTGTTTCGTATGGCACGCTTCAAAGCTTCGTAGGAAAAAATATTCCGAAGCAGGTCCAGTGCATCTACGATGAGATACCCGCCGTTTGCTCTGTGCAGAGAGCCAGATTTGATCATTGAAAAATCGGTAATCGCGACACCGTACTGAAATCTATGCTCCAGCCTGCCAAAGAGATTCAGGTATGTGGGGTTACTCTCGTATACAATAGGTGCTCCCTTGGAATCCTTATGGTTCACCAATACATTAACCGTATATCTCGTGAATGTCGGCTCTGCCTTCTGTCCCTTCATGAAAGGAAGCTGCGGAGCCTGCTCTTCATGCATTTTGAAATCGTCAAGGTGCTCGAGAATATCTTCTGTCACCTCGTTCAGGTAAGAAACAATCTTTTCCTGGTCTTTATATTTACTCTTCATCTCCTCCATAAACTGTCCCACAGCCGTAAGCGCAGCTTCACGTTCGAGTTTTGAAAGTATGTCTTTCACCTTCTTTTCGCCCTCGCGTACTTCCCTCGCAATGTCATTTAATTTCTCCTGGAGCACCTTTCCGATCTCATCAATTTTGCTCTTTTTCTCTTCATCGAGCGAAGCGTATTCTTCTTCGGTCAGCGGCTCCCCGCTTTTCTTCACCGGGACGATAAGGAGACCGCTTACGGTTTTTCTGATTGAAAAACCCTTTGCCGTAGCCTCTTCTTCAAGATCGGAAAACAGTTCCTTCTGTTTTTTCTGGAATTCTTCGAGAATAACGTTCTTCTGTTTTTCATATTCTTTTGATTCAAAGATCTTTGGTATTTCCACTTTCAATATCTTGATCAGTTCTTCCATGTCTTTATGAAAGGTCATTGCAGAACCGGGCTTAAGGGAAACCGCCAGTGGAAAATCCGGGTCCTTGAAATTATAGACATAGCACCAGTCCTGTGGCACGGGCTCATCAGCAGCTTTTTTCTCAAGGAGTGTCCGTATCGTTGTCAGCTTTCCGGTACCGCTTTCGCCGAGTATATAGATATTGAATCCCTTGCTATCAAGGTTCAAGCCGAAATCTATTGCGGACAGCGCCCGCTCCTGACCTATGGTCTCATATGTCTCAGGAAGCTCATCCGTCGATTCAAAAGGAAATATCTGGGGATCACAACATTGGTACAATTCATCAATACCGAGCGGTTTTGGCATTTTTTCCTCCATTTTGTATGTGCTTGTAAGGCAAGATTAGATACGACCATTATAAGATAAATCAAACAGATTTTCCATGTATAAATTGTGAATTGCTAAATCAGAATAAAATGGGCTGGACAGCACCCCCTACAAACCAGGATCACTTCCGAATGTTACGCTTTGTGTTTCCGTGATGCCAGCTTATTCAGGGCATTCAGGTACGCCTTTGCAGAGGCAACGATAACGTCTGTGTCTGATCCATGTCCCCTCACGGTCTTGCCGCTTTCTTCGAGCGTGACAAATACTTCACCCAATGCATCAGTACCTCCGGTGATACCCTTGACATCATATTTTTGCAAGGTGCTTTTCGTTCCGGTTATTGCAGCGATAGCTTTGTACGTGGCATCGACCGGCCCGTCTCCGTATTTCATCATATCCAGCGACTTACTGCCAACCTGCACAGTAACGATAGCCATGGGCTCCTGCCTCATCCCACTGGATATTGACACGTCTATCAGACGATAATATTCATGTACCTTCGAAACTTCTTCTGTCACCAGGGCCTCAATGTCCTCGTCAAAAATATACTTCTTCTGGTCAGCAAGGTTCTTGAACTTCACAAACGCAGTCTCTATTTCATTCGGGGCCAGTTCATAGCCGAGTTCCTTCAGCCGCGTCTTGAAGGCATGCCTGCCTGAGTGTTTTCCAAGCACCAGTTCAGTCTTCTGAAGCCCCACATCTTCCGGACGCATTATCTCATACGTCATCTTTTCTTTCAGAAGTCCATCCTGATGGATCCCTGATTCATGTGCAAATGCGTTTGCGCCTACAATGGCCTTGTTCGGCTGCACCGGGATCCCGGTAATTCGTGTGACAAGCCTGCTTGCGCGGATAATCTCTTTACTTTTGATATTTGTGTCCGCCCGGTAATACTCCCTGCGCGTTTTTAATGCCATGACTACCTCTTCCATGGAACAGTTTCCTGCCCGTTCACCAATACCATTTATGGTGCATTCAACCTGGCCAGCACCGTTCAGAACCGCGGCCAGAGAGTTTGCAACGGACAATCCGAGGTCATCATGGCAGTGAACAGAAATAACAGCGCTGTTCCCAATCCTCTCCTTTATGATCCGTATAAGGTCCCCGAATTCTGATGGTGTGGTGTATCCTACGGTATCAGGAATATTGACCGTACCGGCACCAGCCTCAATCACCGCTGAGACAAACTCCAACAGATATTGAACGTCAGTTCTCGTGGCGTCCATTGGAGAAAATTCAACGTCTGCAACCAGACTTCTTGCAAGTTTCACCATTTCGACCGACCGCTTTAGTGCCTCATCCCGGCTGATCCTGTACTGATATTTCAGGTGTATATCAGATGTTGAGTGAAAGGTGTGGATACGTTTCAGGGACGCATCTTTTATCGCGTTCCATGCCCTGGTAATGTCTTCTTCCCGTGCCCGTGCAAGCCCCGCTATTGTTGATCCACCAATTTCATTCGCGATCCTTTTTACCGCGTCAAAATCACCCGGTGAAGCGATTGGAAAACCAGCCTCGATGATGTCAACCCTGAGTTTAACCAGCTGTTTCGCAACCTGTATCTTCTCGTCAACATTCATCGATGCGCCTGGTGACTGTTCACCATCACGCAGGGTCGTATCGAATATCTTTATTTTTCGCATCTCTTGACTTCCAGTGCATCCAGTTTGTATTTACGGTAATAGAGGTACATATTTTCAATAACCCCTTCAATGAGATACAGCATCGCAAAAACAAAAAGAGCAACCTCAGGATGAATGATGATAATAGCGAACAGGAGCACAATAGCCACCAGTATCCAGAACGGCTTTCTCTGACTGAAATCGATCTCTTTCAGAGCGTGAAATTTGAGCGTACTGACCATTAGAAGGGCAAGGGAGATCGTGAGCAAAAGGATGAGTATATTCTTTTCGGGAACACCTTCCCACAGCTCATAATAGAAAATAACCATGGTCGCCATGATAGCAGCCGCTCCGGGAATCGGTATCCCGGTAAATGCCTTGGATTCTGTTGAGCCCATCTGCACATTGTATCGTGCAAGGCGCAGGGCCCCGCATGCAACAAAGAGAAACGCGGCTGTAAAACCTATTCGGCCAAAGGGAGCGAGTGCCCATTCGTAGACCAGCACAGCTGGTGCAACACCAAACGCCACGAGGTCTGAAAGAGAGTCCAGTTCTATACCGAATCTGGTCGTACTTCCCGTAAGACGGGCAACCCAGCCGTCGAGTCCGTCAAAAATCATGGCAAATGTAATCGCCCAGGCCGCATGAACAAAATTGCCTTTAAGAGCGGCGAGGATGGAGTAAAACCCAAAAAACATGCCACAGAGGGTTAGACTGTTCGGAATGATATAAATACCTTTTTTCATATTATCCTTATATCTTGTTTGTTTTCTTTATTATTGCTGACTGCTTACTCCTTTTCGTATTTCTAGCTTACCCTCCTGCTGGCTTTCGAGGCTAGCCAGTTCTTTTGACGATTTCCTTCTGCAATGGTATTCTTAATTTTGCATTCCGCATTCATTACGAACGGCTTATTTCAGCTATGACGGTTTCTCCCGCCTTAACCTTATCTTTTAATTTTACCTTAATATCCATGTCCATTGGCAAATATACATCCAGACGCGAGCTGAATTTGATTATTCCATATCGTTCACCACGCTGTAAATTGTCACCTTCTTTCTTTCTGCACACCGCACGTCGTGCAAGTGAGCCCGCGACCTGTCTGACGAGTATATCACCGTACGGGGTTTTCATGACCATTTCAATATTTTCATTTTTCAGAGAGGCATCGTCACGGTACGCAGCTACAAATCGTCCTTTGTTATGCCTGATTTTTGTAACAGTGCCGTCGCAGGGAGAACGGTTAACATGAACGTCCAGTGGTGACATAAAAATGCTCACCCCTTTTGTCATGGCCTTAAGGTAGAGAGGCTCGTGTTCTTTGCTGATTTTAACTACCCTGCCATCCGCTGGAGCAACGATGAGGTTCTGCGCGTCAGGAATCGGTCGTTCAGGATCTCTAAAAAAAAAGAACATGAACAACATCACAGTGAAAGGTATCAACGAAATGGAAAAACCAAAGGATACAAAGACCACAACCGTCACAAGAGCACTGATAACAATGAAAGGATAGCCCTCGGGAGCAAATTTCGGCATCTTCTCCTAGAGTGTAGCGGCAGAGGGTGCAATCAAAAAAAACACCACTCTACCACGGTTCATTTTATTCTTATACTTAATTCGAGCCCTGTTTATATTATGCCTTTGACTTATCAACGAGCTTGCCCTTTTTCAGCCACGGCATCATTGCCCTCAGTTTTTTGCCGACTGATTCGATCTGATGCCGCTCGCCCTTCTTTGTCAGAGCATTGAATGCCGGTTTATTGGCCCTGCATTCAAGCATCCATTCCTTTGCAAAAATTCCGTCCTGGATTTCCTGAAGAATCTTCTTCATTTCTTTCTTTGTCCTGTCGTTGATAATCCGGGGGCCTCTTGTAAGATCACCGTACTGGGCTGTGTTGCTAATCGAGTATCTCATGTCGGATATGCCGCCCTCATAAATGAGGTCAACAATCAGTTTGACCTCATGCAGACATTCGTAATAGGCCATTTCAGGCGAATAACCCGCTTCAACAAGCGTTTCAAACCCTGCCTGAATCAGTGATGTCAGGCCTCCGCACAGAACAACCTGCTCGCCAAACAGATCTGTTTCTGTTTCTTCCCGGAACGTCGTCTCAATAATACCGGCTCTGCCCCCACCAATCCCGGCCGCATAGGCAAGCGCAATTTTCTTCGTGTTCTTGGAAGGATCCTGATGAATGGCAATGAGACAGGGAACCCCGCTCCCTTTCTGATACTCCGAACGCACGAGATGACCCGGCCCCTTTGGCGCGGTCATAAACACATTGGCATCAGCAGGAGGAATAATCTGGTCAAAATGGATATTGAATCCATGAGCAAAACCCAGGTAAACGCCCTTTTTCATGCGCGGGGCTATTTCATCTTTGTAAATGTCAGCCATGTACTCATCGGGAAGAAGCATCATTATTACGTCTGCCTGTCCCGCAGCCTCCGCAGGAGTCATTACTGATAGGCCTGCCTTTTTTGCCTTGGCCCAGCTTGAGCCCTTCCGCGCGCCCACGATAACATTCATTTTGCTTTCTTTGAGATTATTGACATGGGCATGTCCCTGGCTGCCATATCCCATAACAGCTATTTTCAGCTTCTTGAGCACATTCATCTTTGCGTCTTTTTCATAATAAACCTTTATCATTACGTCCTCCTTAAAAATCAATTTGTTGGATTACAAAAAAGTAGAAATTATTATATTACAATCGATGGGTTTTTTCTATCGAAGGGCGTTGTTCAGGCTGTGTTTACAGAAAATATTTCCTGAAAATCAGAAGCAAGTTTTTTGAAAATATTCAGTATTTCAGGATCAAAATGTTCCGGGAGCGTTCTTCCATCACCCGTGGTAATGATACTGGCTGCCTCGTCATGGCTTAATGAGCCCCTGTAAGGCCGTTCGCTTCGCAGTGCATCATACTGGTCAACAAGCATAACTATTCTGCCTTCAAGGGGAATCTCTGTTCCTTTTAATCCCTGCGGGTAGCCTGTTCCATCCCAGCGCTCATGATGCGTGAATGCAACAGATTCGGCAACCTGAATCGCGGGATATGACGAGTTAGCCAGCATCTTTTTGCCGATATCCGTATGGGATTTCATAGTATCGAATTCCCCCTCAGTCAAAGATCCCGGCTTTAAGAGGATATCGTCTGGTATGCCGATCTTTCCAATATCATGAATCGGGCCGGCAAAGGAGAGCGTATCCACAAATTCTTTGTTCATGCCAAGTGACTTGGCTATCCTGCTCGCATACATTCCAATCCGTGATATATGGGCACCTGTTTCCACATCTCTGAATTCAGCGACTGATGTGAGTCGCCTGATTATTTCCTCGCTCACCAGTTTGATCATATCCATTGCATCTGATAGCTCCCGCGTTGTTTTCTTTATAGACTGCTCGAGCATGACTTTATAATTTTTTTCCAGCTGTGTCATCGTCCCGAATCTGACAGCCTTGCCAACAGCATGCAGAAGATAGTCTTTTTTATACGGCTTTGTAATAAAATCAAAGGCTCCTTTTCTCACGGCATCTATCGCAACCTCTAGGTCAGCATGTCCGGTCATTAATATAACCGGGATATCAGGATGATAATTGCCAATTACCTCAAGCAATTCCAGCCCGGAAAACGTCGGCATTTTCACATCGCTCAATACCACTTTTATGGTCTTCTGCTTAAGGAGGGTCAATGCATCCTGCGGGTTGTTGCATTTGCATACAGAGTAACCGGATTCATTCAAAAGAAGTGCTATGGATTCTACAACATGCGGTTCGTCATCAATAACGAGGACTGAGCTCTTCTCATCAGCCATGCTGATTCCTCACCATAACGAATTGTTTTTTTTATTGAATTTCTTACAGATGTACTGCGTCCCTCATCTAAACTGTATCAAACAGACACATGAATGTCAATAATAAATTATTTGGTTTATTTACCTGCAAAGAAGTGTTAAAAATTGCATATTTTATGGTCATATTGTAATAAATGATAGATAATCAGGGCGTTGTATTACCGAGACCTGTGTCCTGAAGCAGCTCTTTCATGCTTTTCCTGAAAATTGGATGCGTCTTATGCGGGGCAATCTCAGCCAGGGGGCGGAGGACAAACTCCCGCTCATGCATCAGGGGATGAGGGATGACAAGGTCATGATCCTGTAACATAATATCATCATAAAGGAGAATATCAATATCAATACTGCGGGGGCCCCACCGAACCGACTCTTTACGACCCATCTCATGCTCTATCTTTTTCACAAGCGCCAGTAATGCATGGGGAGCATGGTCGGTTTCAGCTTCTACAACCATATTGAGAAACCATGGCTGTTCTTTCTTTCCCCATGGTTCTGTTTTGAAAAGTGAGGATCGAGATATGATCCGCAGGCCGTTCTTCTGAAGCCCTTCCAGTGCCTGCTGGCACTGCTTCTGCCGGTCGCCGATATTTGAGCCTATCCCAAGAAATACCGTAGCCATGCTTAGTAAGACTCGATGAGCTCGCCGAAGTTTCGTTGCTCACTGTCCATCTACGGGATAATCTTCTGATCTATTAGGTTTATGTGGATTGCCATTAGCCTCAACCTGTTTTCGTATCTACTGTTTACTTCCTACGCACACGTCCCGTGGTCGCTTTGCGACTTTACGGGATTACTCTTCGCCTGTCTTTATCTCTATCTTTACCTGTATCTTACTTTTGTTCTCGGGCCTCAGTACTCATTGCTCATTGCCGCCTTTTTCTTTATAACGCTTTTCTGATTCTCTCCACCGCTTCCTCTATCCGGGCGTGCGGAACAGTTACGGCAAAGCGAACATATCCCTCTCCGGGAGACCCAAAGCCATTGCCGGGCGTGGTCAGCACACCGGCCTGTTCCAACAGATGAACAACAAATCCCGATGAGTCGAATCCCTCGGGGACTTTCGCCCACAAATAGAACGTTGCCTTGGGCTTCGAAACCTGCATACCAACAGAATTCAGCCCTTCATACAGGACATCCCTCCGTTTCTGATAGAGTGCGCGTATGTCGGACAAAAGACGATCATCCGTTTGAAGGGCAACGATAGATGCTTCCTGAATAGCCTGAAACACGCCTGAATCAAGGTTTGTCTTGACCTGGCCAAGTCCCGCAATTATGTCGCTGTTGCCAACGGCAAACCCGATTCTCCAGCCGGTCATATTATAGGTTTTCGAAAGGGAGTGAAACTCTATTCCTACATCACGAGCGCCATCTACCTGCAGAAAACTGAGTGGACGCTCATCGTCATAAAATATCTCGCTATAAGCCGCATCATGACAGACAATAATATTGTGGGCCTCCGCAAGACCGATCGCCTCTTCAAAAAAATGTCTTGGCGCAACTACTGAAGTCGGGTTATTGGGATAATTCAAAAACATCATTCGTGCATTTTCCAGAACGTTTCTGGGAATTGATTTGAAATCAGGAAGAAAATTGTTCTTTTCTTCGAGAGGCATCACGTAATTTTCCCCACCCGCAAACAGCACACCAATCGGATAGACCGGATATCCCGGCGAAGGAACAAGCGCAGTAGTCCCCGGTTCAATAAAGGCAAGAGGAATATGACCAATACCCTCTTTTGATCCTATGAGGGAAAGCACTTCACTCTCCGCATCCAGGGAGACGTTAAACGTATGCTTATACCATTCAGCAACAGCTTCCCGAAAAGACAGCATACCTGTATAAGAGGGATAACGATGATGTTCCGGCTTTTCCACAGCGATCTTCATTGCCTCCACAATATGCCCGGGCGTGGGGATATCAGGGTCGCCAACGCTCATGTCGATTAAATCCACCCCCTTTGATATGGTTTCATTTTTTAATCTGTCAATAGTTGCAAACAGATAGGGAGGTAAATTCTTTACTCTCTTCGCAAGTTCAACGGTAATTCTTGGTTTCAATAGTGCCTCCTTTTCTCTATGTCAAACAGTATATTCCATTACAAGTCAAAGACTAATGCCGTGTGACAATATTATAGTATGTATCACGCTGTGCCGGGGAAAAATTCGCATTCTTGATTGCAAGAATAATATCCTCTTTTGAGACACGATATGCAACCCCGGCAGCAGCAACAACGTTTTCCTCTATCATGGTAGAGCCAAAATCATTTGCCCCAAACCTGAGCGCCACCTGTGCAAGCTTCAACCCCTGCGTTACCCACGATGCCTGAAGGTTCCTGACATTGTCCAGATAGAGCCTGGAGACTGAGAGTATTTTGAGGTATTCAACAGCAGTGACAGTACTCTCCAGCACACGTCCCGCCTCGCGGGCATTCCGCGCCAGTGCCGTATTACCGGGCTGGAATGACCAGGGGATAAATGCGGTAAATCCTCCTGTTTTATCCTGCAGGGTACGAATTGAATCGAGATGCTGGACAATATCCTCAGGGTCTTCAACACTGCCAAACATCATGGTTGCGGTCGTTCTCATGCCCAGCTCATGTGCCTGTTCCATAACATCGAGCCATTCTGACGACGATAATTTTTTCGGGCTCATTTTCCGTCGTACCCGGTCAGACAGTATTTCAGCCCCCCCGCCGGGAATTGAATTAAGTCCTGCCTCTTTTAGGATCTTCAGGGTTTCCGGTACGGAACGCCGGGCTGTGTCAGAAATATATCGGATTTCAGGCGGAGAAAATCCATGGACCGTAATGTCAAATCGCTCTTTGATACCAGTTAAAAGATCAATGTAGTAATCAATCCGAAGATCAGGATGTAGTCCTCCCTGAAGAAGTATCTGCGTGCCGCCAAGGTCAATTGTTTCCTGAATTTTCATAAACAGGTCGTCTTTATCAATCAGAAATGCCTCTGGATGATCGGCGTTTCTCCAAAAGGCACAGAACCCGCACTTGTTGATGCAGACATTCGTATAATTTATATTCCTGTCAACAACAAAGGTCACCGTACCCTCCGGATGAAGGTTCTTTCTCAGCGAATCAGCACGCGCTCCAAGCTCCAGAAGATCCTTCGATTTCAGCATCGCAAGTGCCTCTTTTCGCGTTACGCGTCTTTTGGTCTTTTTCTCTTTCATGAGTATCTTTTTATTGACGTATAAAATGCGTCTCTTTCAACCGGTACTTTGCCCGCCTTCCGTATAATCGTAACAAGCTGATCAACCGTAAGGTATTCATGAGTAAGGGCTCCCGCAGCATGAGTTATTTTCTCTTCAACAATGGTGCCATCGATGTCATCGGCGCCAAATACCAGAGCAAGCTGCGATATTTTCTCACCAAGCATGATCCAGTACGCCTTGATATGATCGAAATTATCAAGCATAAGACGGCTGACCGCAATGGTTTTGAGATCTTCTATGCCTAGTGTATACCGGCCCTGTATCTGCGTATTCCGCGGGTGGAATGATAAAGGGATAAAGGCCTGAAAACCTCCGGTCTTATCCTGCAGTTCTCTGAGCTTCAAAAGATGGTCAACACGGTGGGTGTAGTTCTCAATATGGCCGTATAGCATGGTAGCATTCGTTTTTATGCCAACCCGGTGGGCCATTTCCATGACTTCAAGCCATCGCTTGCCTGATATTTTCTCGGGGCAGAGTTTTCTTCTTACCACGGGATCGAATATCTCAGCACCACCTCCGGGCATAAGATCCAGTCCGCTTTCTTTTAGCGACAGAAGTGTCTTTTCGAGACTGAGGCCGGCTATTCTGGAAAAATAATCTATTTCTACCGCTGTAAAGGCCTTTATACGCAGCTCTGGAAATGTCCTCCGTATAGCGGAAATCATCTCTCGATAATATGCAAAAGGCCATTCCGGGTGCAGGCCACCAACGATATGGACCTCTCTGAAGGGTGAAACGGGATGTCCTGGCGAAGATTTCCGCTTTCTTTTACCACGACCGCCATTGCCGGCATCAGGAGAAGAAATGCTCAGTTTTCGAATAATTTCTGCTGAGGTCAATTCAAACGCGCCTTCATCTCCTTTTGAACGGCTGAATGCGCAGAACCTGCAACGGTTAACACATATATTCGTTGGATTGATATGTCTGTTCTTTATGAAATACGCGCGTTGCCCGTTTTTTTCCTTTGCCGCAAAAGAAGCCTGCTCTCCGAGAAAAAAAATATCATCACTTTCGAACAGCTTGAGGGCGTCATTCCGTGTCAATCTTTTTCCTGAGCGGATTTTATCCTTGATGCGCTTGTACATGCTTCATTATAAATCATAAGAACAAAAATTAGATCCAGTTCTGAAACAGAATCCGCCATCTGTTTCGCGTTATGCGTCACGGGTTACTTGCGCTGAACACTAAAGGCATTCGCAAGTATTGTAAATACTTTTCATGATCTGATTTTTATATGTTAAGTCCTCAAACCTGTTATTTGCGTTTTTTATATGTACCTCTCACAGAGAGCACCCCGAATAAGCTGAGCTATACGGGGCAGGCGACCGGCACAGAGAAAGTAAAACTCATTGCCTGTCTGTCTTTTTCGCTTTGCGCTTTGCGATTCAGTAGTTTTTCTTTGTTCTGCTCACCCCTTACGCCTCACGGTCTTTTGTCCTGAGCCCGCCAAAGGCGGGTAAACTCCGCCAAAGGATGCTCCTCACTGCTGACTGTCTTTATTGTCCATTGACGTTCTTTTGTCTTCTGTGGTATAAAATACTGCTCCTTGCTCTTACTTTTGGGAAGGGCTTTAATCCCGATAGAACGGGAAAAATCCATAAGGAGGTGTTTGAATGAACATCTACGAAAATATCATTATCCTGAACGCTTCTCTCCCTGATGAAGAAATCAATACAGCAATTGGACGGATCAAGGATATTATTATCAAATCCGGTGGAGAAGTACTGAAGACAGATGCGTGGGGAAGAAAAAAACTCGGCTATGAAATTAAAAAGCATACAAAGGGGCATTTTACGCTTTTAATTTACAAGGCACCAGCTTCTACCATCAAAAAGCTCGAGGAATTTTTCAAGGTATTTGATCCTGTTATCAAGTTCATGATCATCAGGCTCGGACCGAAGCAAATTAAACATCTTGAAACGGTTCAGACAGAAAGTACTGAACAGACAAAAAGTGAGGAATGAGGAAATGTTCAATAAGGTTATATTGATAGGCAATCTGACAAAAGATCCTGAACTAAGGTATACACCGCAGGGCACTCCGGTATCTACATTCAGACTCGCCATAAATTATCGTTACAAGCAGGGTGATGACCTGAAACAGGAGACGACGTTTATCGACATTGTTGTGTTTGGGAAGCAGGCAGAATCATGTAGCCAGTATCTTAATAAAGGCAGTTCTGTTCTGGTTGAAGGCAGGCTTCAGGAAAGACGCTGGGAATCTGATGGCCAGCAGAGGAGCAAGTTTGAAATTGTTGCCCAGTCGGTGAAGTTTCTTTCCTCGAAAAAGGATGTTTCCTCAGTAAGCAGCCAGGGTGATGAGGCTGCGCCGCCACCTGAGACAACCGATCTCGAACCGTTTTAAAAACATTCGACGATGTGCAGGGTCACTATATCGATAACAAACTGGAGGTATCATGGCAATTCATCAAAAGAGATTTCAGAGAAGAAAATTTTGCCGCTTCTGCTCTGACAAAACCGATTTTATCGACTACAAAGACATAAAAATACTCAGGAGTTATCTTACAGAGAGGGGTAAAATCCTTTCAAGGAGAATGACCGGAACCTGTGCGAAGCATCAGCGGGAATTAACCGAGGCCATAAAAAGGGCACGCAGTATTGCTCTCCTTTCATTTATGGAGAAGTAGTGTGAGAATTCCGAAATCCTGGGTTCCCATAATCGCCAAAAGAATTACGGATAATCTGGTTTCAAAGGAAATGCTCAAACCCAGGGTGCCGATGGAGAAGTTTGTAACCGGCATTGAAGAAATTCTTATGGAAGAGCTTACGATCGAAGACAGGGTCAATGACGAAGTCCGGGAGCTCCTGAAAAAATATGAAACGGAAATTGAACGGGGTCGTGCTGACTATAGAAAGCTCTTTGAAATGACAAAACAGAAGATTGTCAGAGAAAGGAACCTGGTTTTATGATGCTGTCCGATGACAAAATCTCTCATACAAGCCATATCCTGCTGAACGAGTTAATCAACAGAGACCTTGCAGAAATAATCGACGAAGAAAGCAAAATCAGGCGTGAAATCAAGCGTTCTATTATCGCAGAGCTGCACATTGGAGAAGATATCGATCAGTTTGTCAGAAAGAAACTGCAATCTCTCTCAAAAAAACCGATAGAAGGTAGTCCTGAATGGGAGGTCCTTTACAAGAAATATTACAGGGAAGAGGAGGCAAAAAGAGGACGGGCCTCTGGATAAAGAAGGGTGCACCTCTTTTCTTTCTCGTTTCTACCTGGCTTGCCCTGCTGATTGACCTGCCGTTGAGGCAGCCTTTCCTGTGGTTTGCCCTGTGTCTCGTAACGGCAATTCTGCTGACGTCACTCCACGTAAAAAGCAGTCGCAAAGACTTTTCCATCGAATTTCTCTTTTCACTTGCTTTGGTTCTGTCAGGCATTGCCAAGGCATATGCCCTGCCCTGGCTGAAGCTGGCCCTCTTCCCGTTCATAATCGGCATGTCTGTTTTCTACGGAATAGGCACAATCATAACACTTTCTTTCCTGCTTCCTTTTCTTGAGTTGCGAACATTTATTTCTCTCGACAATGTGATTCATGAAGCGGCATTCAGCGTTTTTCTGATTCTGACCGCTGTCATTTCGCCTCTTATTATGAATTCACTGAAAAGAGAAAAAGAACAGGCTATATCGTCCCTGAGAATAATAAAAGAGAGCGCCCGGAATATTGCGAATGATACGGAATCGGCTTCCGTCAGAAGTGATAAGATTATGTCACATTACTTTGCATCGATGATGAAGACGGATGAAGAATTAAAGGAACTGCTCTCGACGTTAAAGCACGCGGTTTTTGCTGATGCTGCATATTTTTTCGTCCAGCGGGGCACCGGTTTTTTTCTGAGATGCACAACGGAAAGCAATTCCGAAAATATCATTACGGGCAACGGTATTGTAGCGAAATGTTTTGCTGACAGAACGTCTTTTTCTGCCCCCGAAATCGACGAAAAGACCACGGAAGTTGGTTATATAAAAGACGGCAAGATCACCTCTCTCATTGCCGTTCCGGTCATGGACGGGTCCACACTTCTTGGGGTTTTGACTGTTGACAGTGCACGGTACCAGGCTTTCAGTGATGCAGACAGGAATATTGTGGAGCTGTTTATCCCGCAGATAGTCAGAGCACTTGAAAGAGAAAGAATCTACCCCAGAATAAAGCGGGATTACGACAGTCTGAAGACGCTTCATGAGGAAAGTGCGAAGCTTGTTTCGTCATTAAATACAGATGTAATCGTAAAAAAACTGTGCGTGGGCGCCAGCACCATTGCTGCGTCCAGGGCGTTCTTTTTTATTTCAAAAAAGAAAAAATTTCAGTTAATACACCATACGGGCACTGAGGACATTCCTGAAAAGCTTTTTGATCTCAAAGGCACATTCTTAAGCATGGTTGTAGAAAATAAACAGCCCATTTATATGTCCGATACTTCTGATTACCGGATACCCATAATGCCATTCGAATTTGAACGTGTTCATTCAGTCTTTGCCCATCCGATACTGTATGAAACATCCATACTAGGGGTGTTTGTTCTCCTCTCGGAAAAAACCGGATTTCTCGATTCCTTTCAGGTTGAACTGCTCAAAGTTCTGTGTAATCAGGCATCCACGTCTATTGCAAATGCGCAATTACATAGTGAAATTGAAAAAATGGCTACTACTGACGGACTTACAGGGCTTTTTAATCATAGAGTTTTTCAGGAGAAGCTGGCTGAGGAACTAAAACGGTTGAACAGATTTTCGGAAACCATTTCACTCATGCTCGTAGATATAGATTTCTTTAAGAAGATCAACGACACCTATGGCCACCCGGTGGGGGATCTGGTATTAAAAAACGTATCAAAGGTTGTACAGCAGACGATCAGGGACATTGATATCCCGGCTCGTTACGGAGGCGAGGAATTTGCCATTATACTGCCGAGGACGGACGAGACAGCTGCAGAGAATATCGCTGAACGGTTGAGGAAAGCCATTCAGGAAAAATCCTTTACTGCCCAGGGGAAAACATTTAAGATTACGGTGAGCATCGGGATAGCAACCGCCCCGACGAATGCGAAGGGAAAAGAGGAACTGATTGATAAAGCAGACCAGGCACTCTATTCTGCGAAGCAGAACGGCAGGAACAAAAGCGTACTGTGGAACGTTTTAAAATAATTGATGAAATTCTTCTCCACCAATATAACCGATGAAGAAATAAGAAAAGAGAAAGCAAAGGCTCGTGCAATCAGAAAAACGCATTGGTGGAAACGGAAGTGTTCACAGGCCACCTGTTACTATTGCGGAAGGAGCGTCCAGCCGGGAGCGCTTACCATGGATCATCTGGTGCCGTTAATTCGCGGCGGCAAATCCTCAAAAGGCAATGTTGTTCCTGCATGCAAAAGCTGTAATAACAAAAAGAAGCACCTGTTGCCCATTGAATGGGAAGAGTATCTGGAACATCTGAAGCGTTCGAACGAATAAACTATCATCAGGCCCGAATAGCGCAAGCAGGTGAAACAGTATTGTGCCCGGGTCTTTCAGGTGCTGCCATGCACCTGATATCCATCCCTTGGGTTGTACCGAAATGATACAGGCAGTGTGCCGGACATCCACCGGAACAGCGCGCATAATGATCACAGTCAAGACGATTACATTCCTTTTTGCCATGCGTTTTCAAAAGGGTTAGTCCCGGATGTTTCCAGAAAGAGGTGAAGTTATCTCTGAAAATATTTCCCAGATAAAACTGTTCAAACCCGTGAAGAAGATTACAGGGATAAACAGACCCGTCAGGCAGCACAGACAGTTTTCGCAGACCGCCGGTGCAGCGCCTGTCCGGCGGCAGGGTTTCTGCCTGAAAGCAGGATGCATGGACACGGCCGATCTGCATATCAGTGTTCTCATCTCTCATCTTTTGGAAAAACAGAATGAATTCAGGATAGCTGAGCGCTTCTTCTCTCAACCCGGCGTTCCTGCTCAGGAGATCCATATGGAGAAGATAATACTGTTTAACTCCGCAATTTCTGACAAGATTGATGATGTCCTGAATATCATCCAATGAGCTTTTTGTAATAACAGTCTTAACAACCGGCTCAGCATCAAGCGCAACCAGTTTTTTGATGTTTTCAACGGCCCGATTGAAGTGATCAGAGCGGGTAACGCTGTTATGGATTTCTTCGGAACTCCCTTCCAGAGAGATGCCCATGGTAAATCGATCGCTACTGATATGACCAATTTCCTCCACCATCTCGGAAAAGCTGCCATTCGAACTGACATTGATTCTGAACTGTCTTCTGATCGCCTTATGCACAAAAGCCGGCATCCAAGGGACAAGCAGAGGCTCTCCGCCCATGATATCTATATCACGGATGTTGTTCTCTGAGAGTATATGCAGCAGGTCTAATGCATGTTCATAGGAAAGGTCCTCATAGGGTTTATGCTCCGCATTAAAACAGAAAGCGCACTGCTGATTACATCGTGTCGTAGGATAGAGCTGAATATAGTTCAGAGGTGAGCAGTTCATCCCTGAGGATTAGCAAGCTTTTTGCCGGCTTCGAATGCGTCTGTGAGAGCGGTCGGATGCTTCAGAATCGCCCCTTTGGCATCGACTCCAAGGAAGCTGAGAACGCTGTGTCCCGGGACATTTATCGTTCTGAAGAAAGCCTTGGCTGATGCCTCACAGCACTGGATACCGATCTCCTTTTTCATCCCGCCGACGAGCATTAACAGCCCTTTTCTTCCATGAGGACCTTCGGGTATCGGTTTTTTGAGGAGATACTTTTCACACCAGAAGCTCTGACAGCGGTCAATCATGATCTTGGTCTGCGCGCTCAGGGCAAAAAAGAAGACCGGTGACGCCAGGATTATCCGGTCAGCAGAACGAATCGCAGTGTAGATGTCTGCCATATCATCCTCTACAATGCACATGCCGGTTTCATCACAACCGCCGCAGTTCTGGCAGGGCTTGATCTGCATTTCATTCAGGTTGAAGGTCTGGACCTCCAACCCGAATGTCTCGATACCCCGTATCGCCTCCTGTAAAAGCAGATCAGAATTTCCCTGTTCCCGGGGACTGCCGAGGAACGCAATGACCTTCATAGTATCGGTTTGTACCATATTTATTTTGTGCTCTTCTTTAACTCCTCCCTGAGGTCGATCTGATTTCTCATCTTCTGGAGCGTATCAGAGAGTTCCCACCATCCGTTTTTAAAGGCCGCATAATCAGGGGCCCCCGTCATGGCAGAGGCATACCGTATGGAGCTTGAATAGAAGAGCCACTGCTTGATCCACAACTTCTCGATGGCTTCATCGAATGGATTGCTCTTGTCTTCTATCCCCTTTTCCCAAGCCTCGACCATGAGCTGGGTCGCGGCAAGCGTCATCTGATTGGTTTCCTCTATGGTACTGTCAAGTTTGGCAAAATGCCCGTTCGTCCAGTCAGTGCTGTGACAGCCTTTACAGATCTTCTTCATGGCATCCTGCCTGTTTTCCTGTTCATCTGCAGAGATCAGATATTCAGAAGCAGGTTCTCCGGTAAATGTTGACGGCAGAGGAAGGTCATCTTTATTCCTGATGATCGTCGTATTTCCCGACTTCGGCTGAGGCACTGCGTATATGAGGCCGAACAGCCGCACCCACATGCGGGCCCCGAAATCATGGGTCCGCTCGGCAATGACATCTCCATCAGGCGAAACAATCAGGCTGTTATGACACGTTGCGCA